>NZ_PJBM01000199.1:0-9290 GCF_002836075.1 Shewanella sp. GutDb-MelDb
GTCCCATTTAACGCCATCCGCTTTCTCAGAAATGGCCATTGCTGGTGCAGCCATTGCGACACCTGCTGCAGCTCCCATTCCCTTAATGAAATTGCGGCGTCCTAGCAGATCTTTATTGCTCATCTGTCATCACCCTATAGTTTTATTAGACGCAACAATGATATGACTGGAACCAGTTCCAAAACGAGAGTTAAGCAGAGCTTTATTTAAAACATTATGACAACATTTAGAAACTCAAGCTTAGATCTAATGTTTAAGATTTTTACTACTTTTGAGGTATTTTGGAATTAATTCCAAACAATGCACCAGCACTAATTATCAATCAATAAAACCAATGTAGCTCTGACTTTCCGAGCTTTTATTTGCTTTATACCATTAGGCGCAAATTAACAAAAATAACAATGTCACCACAACAATTATAATAAGCTCACTGAGGTTGATTTATTGTAACCAGTGTCCATTTTTGGTCCCTAACACTCAAAAAGTTTTTCTATATGGTATAGAAAAATGTTGAGCGGCAGGCTTCTATGTCATCATGAGTCCATACTATTAAACCAACCGCTTGCTTCAGGGAAGTTATGGAATTAGAAGATATCTACCGCCAAGACCTAAGCTTATTAATCGCTCTGCAAATTTTGGTTGAAGAGCGCAGCGTGACTCAGGCTGCTAAGCGATTACACTTAAGTCAATCAGCGACAAGCCGCATTCTTGCTCGTCTACGAGAGATGCTCGACGATCCACTATTTTCCCGTGTTGGCCAACATCTTGTACCAACCCAGTTTGCACTCGATTGCTACCAGCAGTTACAACAACCGACTGGGCAACTCATTAGCTTATTAACCCCAAAGGCATTTGTCCCGCTTGAGTGCGAACAACAGTTTTCCATTGCGGTAACTGACTATGCCATGCAAGCTTTAGTGCCCTTTATTCTGCCGAACATTTATCAACAGGCACCCAAAATTAGACTTGAGATACTACCGGTTCAGCATAACGAGCTGCAGGCGCAGCTCAGCGTGAAAGGCGCCGATATGGCAATCTGCCGCGCTATAGGTCAAACCGGACAGTTGCAGTACACTTTTCTGGGTAAAGTCGGCGTTAGCTGTTTACTATCACCCCATCATCCATTGGCAGATGCCGAGATCACGCTAGATGACTATCTGCATTACCCTCACGCAACCATTGCTATTAGTGATGGAGTAAAAGCGTTGCTCGATGATGAAATTAGCCAATATCCCGCGCGCACTGAACTGCTGAGGACACCGCATCTTGATACCGCCTTAGCCTTGCAATCAATCAACCCATTAATTATTACGTTACCTGAAGGCATGGCAGAAATAGCAGCCCTGCGCCATGGGCTAAAAGTTAAGCCTCTACCTTTTAAGTTACCCAGTTTAGATTACAACTTGTTCTGGCACTCTCGCAGTGAGCAAGATAAAGCGCAGCAATGGTTACGTAATGAGGTTATTACTGTGACTCAAAATTTGTTAAGTCAGTCTCCGCAGAACTGTTAATTCCACGAATTAAAGCAGGATTAATACAAAAAATAGACACAAAAAAGCCCAGTTATTTGCTGGGCTTTCTGACTTCATTAACAATGATTAAAGCTTAACAAGGACTCGACCTGTGACTTGGCCCTTAATGATGCGTTGTGCAAATTCAGGTACCTGTTCAAGCGCAATAGTCTCGCAGGCATCTTGATAATAACTTGCGGGGAGTAACTTAAGTACCTCTTCCCAAGCTGCTTGGCGTTTTTCAAATGGGCAAGATACAGAATCAACACCGAGCAAGTTTACCCCACGAAGGATAAATGGCATCACGGTCGTTGGCAGTGCAAAACCACCAGCAAGACCACAAATTGCTGCTGCACCACCATATTTCATTTGTGCTAATGCTGTCGCTAAGATTTTGTTACCTACAGTATCAACAACACCCGCCCAACGCTGCTTCTCTAGAGGTCTTGAGTCAACTTCAAGCTCGCTACGCTCTATTACTTCGCTAGCACCTAACTTAGTCAATAGAGGGCCATTCTGCTCAATACGCCCAGAGCTTGCCACTACGCGGTAACCTAATTGCGATAGTAAGGTCACTGCAACACTGCCGACACCACCACTAGCGCCGGTGACGAGTACATCACCATCGCTTGGCTTAATTCCAGCTTGCTGCAATGCTTGTACGCATAACATTGCCGTTAAACCAGCCGTACCTATTTGCATCGCTTTTGCTGCATCGCAATTCGTAGGCATAGGAACTAACCAATCCGCATTCACGCGGGCTTTCTCTGCTAAGCCGCCCCAGTGATTTTCACCTACGCCCCAGCCCGTTAAAATGACCTTGTCACCCGCTTTATAACGCTCGTCACTTGATTCAAGCACCGTACCTGCAAAGTCGATACCAGGCACCATAGGAAAATTACGGATAATTCTACCAACACCAGTAACCGCTAAGCCATCTTTGTAGTTCAGTGATGAACATGCAACAGCGACTAATACCTCACCTTCAGGCAGATCTGTCTCTGAGATTTGACGAACATTAGCTTGGGTAAGCTTTTCTTCTTGGGTCAAAACAAGCGCGTTAAACATGACAAGTTCCTATTTAAACTGATGAGAGAAGCATAGGCCATAAACATCTATGACTGAAGTGCATATTTTGCATAGAAATAATGCACTGGATGCATAGAGGTATAACCACCTCATATTGATTAGTGTATAGAGCAATAATATAGCTAAATTGTCCCACAATAAACGACTCGACTTTATTCCTATATCCTCGCTTTTACTTTGCTACTACACTGAGTTATCGCATAAAAAACATACGAAGGATATAAGTATGATATATAGCAAACCAGGAACACCTGACGCCATCATTAATTTCAAATCACAGTATCAAAATTTTATTGGTGGTGAATGGGTTAAACCCGTCAATGGTGTCTATTTTGATAACCCTTCACCCGTCGACGGAAAAGTATTCTGTCAGATCCCACGCTCAGATACTAACGATATAGAGCTGGCACTTGATGCCGCCCACAAAGCCAAAGAGAGCTGGGGCAAAACGTCGGTCACCGAGCGTGCTAATATTCTATTGCGTGTTGCTGATCGTATTGAACAAAATATAGAGCTCCTCGCTATAGCCGAGACTTGGGATAATGGTAAAGCAGTACGTGAAACGTTAGCGGCCGATCTCCCTTTAGTTGTCGACCATTTCCGCTATTTTGCGGGGTGTATTCGAGCCCAAGAGGGCAGCGCTGCAGATATTGATGCCAATACTGTAAGTTATCATTTTCCTGAGCCATTAGGCGTTGTCGGCCAAATTATTCCTTGGAACTTTCCTATTTTGATGGCTGCATGGAAAGTTGCCCCCGCATTAGCCGCGGGTAATTGCGTGGTATTAAAACCTGCCGAGCAAACCCCGGCCTCGATTTTAGTGATGCTTGAGTTAATTGAAGACCTGCTCCCTAAAGGTGTGCTCAATGTGGTAAATGGTTTTGGCAACGAAGCGGGTCAGGCACTCGCTACCAGTAGTCGAATCGCTAAACTGGCCTTCACTGGCTCGACTGAAGTGGGTCATCATATTTTGAAATGTGCGGCTGAGTCGTTGATCCCATCAACGGTTGAGCTGGGTGGTAAGTCTCCGAATGTCTATTTTGCTGATGTAATGGATCATGAGGATGCGTATCTCGATAAAGCCGTAGAAGGCATGTTACTGGCCTTCTTTAACCAAGGTGAAGTATGCACTTGTCCGTCACGAGCACTGATCCACGAGTCGATTTATGACAAGTTTATTGCCAAAGTCATTGAGCGCTGCAAAACCATTAAACAAAGCAACCCACTCGATACTGAAACGCAAGTGGGCGCTCAAGCATCACAAGAGCAATTTGATAAAATTCTCAGCTATCTGCAAATAGGTAAAGATGAAGGTGCTGAGGTATTGGTTGGTGGCGATCTCTGTAAGCTTGAAGGTGAACATAGCCAAGGTTTTTACATTCGCCCTACCATCTTAAAGGGCACTAATAATATGCGGATCTTCCAAGAAGAAATTTTTGGCCCCGTCATTTCAGTCACCACCTTTAAGGATGAAGCTGAAGCATTGGCCATCGCAAATGATACTCCGTATGGCCTTGGCGCGGGTGTATGGACACGCGATATGAATACCGCTCAACGAATGGGACGCGGTATTCAAGCGGGTCGAGTATGGATAAACTGTTATCACGCTTATCCTGCTCACGCTGCATTTGGAGGCTATAAGAGGTCCGGTATTGGTCGCGAGACTCATAAAATGATGCTAGATCATTACCAAAATACCAAGAATCTACTCATTAGCTACGATGTTAATCCACTAGGTTTCTTTTAGATAACATCAGTATCTTAGCAACATCTAAAGCCAAATGTAGTTCGCGATTTCACCGCCGCTATATTTGGCTTTCTATTTATCTCTCTATTTCTCTGTAAAATCGAGATCTACCCCGCTGAATTTCCATAATGGAAATACCACCTTGCCTGCTTTTCACTATAAGAATCTAGCTAATAGGCCTTAATATATTACCCATACAATATTAATGGATATTACGCCATGGCGATTCAAGAACGACTTTCCCAGATCACCCGCGACCTAAATCTTTCTCCAAAGCAAAAATCTAACTTTTTAGCACTAGAAGCAGATTCTAGTTTGCCATATGTAGCGGTGTCGGAAGACGTAACACAAGCCATGGATTCGGGTATTATCTGCGACATGTTCGAAGGCCATGCACCATTTAAACCACGATATGTTTTGCCCGATTATGCCAAATACTTACAACAAGGCTCTGAATACTTAGAGTTAAGCCCAGCACAAGACTTAGATGAAGCACTTAATGCACTCACCATCCTTTACCACCATGTCCCCTCGGTAACTAATATTCCGGTGTATCTAGGTCAACTGGATGAGGTTTTGCTGCCATTCTGCCAAGGGATCGATACTGAGAACCTATACCGCAAACTAAAGCTATTTTGGATCATGCTAGATCGCACCCTTCCTGACGCCTTTATGCACGTGAACATAGGCCCAACGGATAACATTGTCTGCCGCACAATTTTAAGGATCGACGCAGAGCTTAAACAAATTGCACCCAATCTTACGTTTATGTACGATCCACAAGTGACTCCCGATGAACTACTACAAATTGCCGCGAGCAATATTTGTGAGTGCAGTAAACCGCATATAGCCAACTATCCAATGCACGCCAATAGCTATGATAAAAAAGGCTTTGGCATTGTTAGCTGTTATAACTCACTGCCACTGGCTGGCGGTGCTAACACCTTGGTAAGACTTAATCTAAAAGAGATTGCCCTAAGATCTAATGACATCAGTGATTTCTTTGACAATACGTTGCCGCAATACTGCCAGCTAACCTATGAGCTAATTAATGCCCGTTGTCAGTATCTGCATGAAGAATCTAACTTTTTCAACAGTTTCTTAGTCAAAGAGGGGCTAATTGAAGAGTCACGCTTTGCACCTATGTTCGGAATTTATGGCATGGCTGAAGCCGTGAATATTCTGCAAGGTAATCCAGAGCTAACTGAATCTCATACAGAGAAACCAAGCCCTCACTACGGTCACCATCAAGCGGCGAATGAGCTTGGTCATAAAATATCTAAAGCACTGGATACCATCGTCAAATCAACTCCAGTTGACTATGGCTATAACGGCCGTGCGTTACTGCACTCTCAAGGCGGTATTAGTCTAGATAAAGATGTCACTCCCGGTGTGCGTATTCCCTATGGTACCGAGCCAAACCCAATAGCTCACATCAAAGCACTGGCGGAACATCATCAATATTATACTTCTGGGATCAGCGACATTCTCACGATTGATGAAACGGTTAAATCGAATCCACAAGCCATGTTCCAACTCTGTAAAGGCGCATTAAACTTAGGTTTTCGCGAGTTTACCGCTAACGTCGCCTCTAACGATTTGGTTCGTGTAACAGGCTACATGATTAAACTGTCAGACATTGCTCGTTTTAAAGAGGCGGGTTCACGCACTAATACCACAGGTTTAGGAGCAGAGGCGGCAATAAATACTAAGATCCTTGAGCGTCAACCACGTGTTGTTGCTCATGAAAATGCTCCAAGCTACGCGAAGTCGCATTAACTTGGATAGAGTCGCAACAGTTAATCAAATCATTCCTTTCTCTTGTGTAGATGGGCCTGGTAGCAGGCTTGTTATCTTTCTACAGGGATGTAATTTTAACTGTAAAAATTGCCACAATCCTCACACCATAGACTGGTGTGATAGTTGTGGCGATTGCGTACCAACCTGCCCAGCAAAAGCCCTCAAACTGATTACAGATGATAATAAAAGTCAGGTGGTTTGGGACCAACAATTATGCACCCAATGCGACATCTGTCTATCCGTTTGCCCCAAACAATCAACGCCAAAAACACTGCGTTATAGTGTCGATGAACTACTCACTCTTATCCGCGCTCAAATGCACTTTATTAATGGTGTCACCATCAGTGGGGGGGAAGCCAGTTTGCAGCTGCCCTTTATTATTGCATTATTTCGAGAGATGCAGTTGAGCAAGGATTTAGCACACCTAAGCTGCATGATAGACAGTAACGGCAGTCTAAGCCTAAATGGTTGGCAACAAGTATTACCCTTTATACAAGGTGCCATGATTGATCTTAAATCTTGGCAACAAGACACCCACCGCTATATTACCGGTCGGGATAACCATCGTGTTTTTAGCGCATTGAAGCTGCTTGCCGAACAGGGGAAATTGTATGAGGTCCGTTTACTGCACATTCCAGAGGTCAGTGACTTCGATAGCGAAATCGATGCTGTGGCGAGCTATCTAGCCCAACTGCCGGTAACTGTACGAATCAAGCTAAATGCATTTCAGCATCACGGGGTTACAGGCGACGCATTAATGTGGCCAAGTTGCACTGAGGCGCAAATTCAACAACTCGCAAATGCACTTGCTCGACGCGGTGTGAATAATCTCATTTTACCCAATCTATACCTATAGAAATGCTATTTAATCAGGTTACTGAAACTGCTGCCGAGTAAAGTCGACAAGTTGCTCATAGAACCAACGATGTGCAGGATCCTTCATACTCTGCTTGTGCCACACCAAGCTATACGCAACCTCTCCGTAATCAAGCGGTAGTGCTTTAGTCACTAAGCCTCTAGCCTGAATGGCATTTTCGGCCCAACGGCGTGAACAAGTAAATAACAGCTCACTGTGATGACACATTAGGGCCGCACTACCAAAGTCTGCCACCGACAAAGGCACCGCTCGA
The DNA here is from genome assembly GCF_002836075.1 of Shewanella sp. GutDb-MelDb. Lineage (NCBI taxonomy): Bacteria > Pseudomonadati > Pseudomonadota > Gammaproteobacteria > Alteromonadales > Shewanellaceae > Shewanella > Shewanella sp. GutDb-MelDb. Next base: position 7,278 of record NZ_PJBM01000199.1, read on the forward strand.
TTTAGAGCCTGCTGGGCCAACTTCATCTCGAAAAAAGGTCTATTCAGATCTGTATCGCTAATACCTATATGACTATATCCAAGATAGTCATCAATAGAGATATGATGTTGATTGGCTAAAGGGTGATTAGGATTCATTAAACACACCATCTCGTCATTTATTAATGTCTCCCACACCAATTCATGCTGCGCAATGGGCGGCTGGCTTCGGTCATGGGGCAGCACTATAAAATCTAAACTGCCTTTAACTAACCCCTCAAAACCGACACTGTCTTTAGCAAAGATGTCGAGTCGAATATTAGGGGCTAACAACAGTACATGTGCCGTTAGTTTAGCAGCAAGTAGCTCAAAGGTACTTTCTCGCATCGCCAAGGAAAATCCACCTTTATAGGCCGCAGGGGTGAAAGCCTCTTGGGTCACTAATAGGTTCATATCAGTGATGATTTGGTGGACATTTGGACCTAAACGGCGTGCCAAAGGGGTTGCTACAAGCTTGTTTCCATGCCGATAAAACAGATCATCATCAAGACTTTGCCGTAGTTGACTTAGCGTTTTACTCACTGACGAGGGGCTTAAGCATAATCGTTCCGCACTCGCAGTTACGCTTAGCGTATCTAGCATGACATGCAAGGTGATCAGATGCTTCATACTGATCCGTGAAAGTTTAGCGAGATCCATTACAATGCTCATAGGTAACCAGTGTATCTATCTACTCAAATATAGAGATAAATGGCTTAAGAGGATATCTGCATTTCTCATATTCACGGGCCACTTCACGCTACACTGCTATTTTCCGCTACCCACTTTTTGCCGTATAATGAATTATTCATTAAGTAATGATCAAATAAGAGCTTTCATGCTCTCCATTACAGATTAAAATAATCTCAGCTCATACATTTTTAGGCAGGCCAGCATGTTTCATATAGCGCTTTACGAACCCGAAATAGCCCCTAACACCGGTAATATAATCAGATTAATCGCTAATAATGGCTGCAAACTGCACTTAATTGAGCCTTTGGGCTTTGATTTAGAAGATAAAAAGCTGCGCCGCGCCGGGCTAGATTATGCAGATTTGGCTAATGTAATTCATCATAAAAACTTCGAGTCTTTTCTCGAAGCAATGCAAGGCAAGCGAATTATGGCTTGTACGACCAAAGGCAGTCGCCCACATTCAGAACTCAGCTTTAAACAAGATGATGTGTTGTTATTTGGTCCAGAAACCAGAGGCTTACCTGCTGATATAATAGACTCAATTCCGACTGAACAACGTTTGCGTATTCCTATGATGTCGACGAGTCGCAGCCTTAATCTTTCAAATGCAGTTGCTATCATCAGCTATGAAGCTTGGCGACAACTCGATTACCAAGGCTCATAACAGCTCAGAGCACTTTAAATCAGCCGATGTCATATCTTCAAAATAACCACTAGACTTAGCAATGGTTGCTACTTGATATGAACTAATAATACGATAGAGCCTCTATTTTTAGGTTTTATCGTATCTAGGCCAACCTCAAATAAACCTCGCATCGTAATCACAATTATCGCCATGTAAAAATACTGTTGGAATATAAATGCATAGTGCCTCTAAAAGTCATTCATTAACTTGGCCTACATAAAGACTTAGCCAATCTATAAAACCACTGGTCACCTCGCATCTGAACGTATCAATATGAACTAATCTCAAAATTTATGAGACATCGTTACTGAGGTTTTAGGATCAAGCAACGTTTAGGCTGCTGAAGGCTTCCGGCTCCGACGAGAACATCGTTTCGTAAAGCTAAAACTATTTTAATACGCTATCTATTCGATACTGTTTTCCCATCAACAGGGCGACTCAATCTGTGGTTGCACCATCTATAAATATGAATCTAATGAGACCATTTAAGCTGGTAGAAGTGACTCGTCAACAATTCCACAATACTGGTATGCCGCTGGATCAGCTCCCAAATCACAGACGTAAAAAAGCCCATTGCGTTAGCAATGGGCTATTCACTCTCTTTCGAGACCCATCTTA
>NZ_PJBM01000226.1:0-70413 GCF_002836075.1 Shewanella sp. GutDb-MelDb
TGGATGCCTTTGTTACACAGTAGTCGATGCCCCTTTGCGCTTTACCAAAGGGATCAGTAAACTGCTGAATCCTATCGGTGAACTGATTTATTAAAAGCAGTATTGCCCCTAAAAAAGGCCGCTGATTAGCGGCCTTTTTTAATCGAACATTTGTTCGCGCTATTCTGCTGCAATAGGCACTACTGGCACAATTCTAGTGCCATGTTTTACCACGGTATTCATAATACTAAAATGCAGTTCTTCAGAGACCAACTGAAACTCAGCAAAGTCGGTAGTACCGATGTAAGCAAACACATTGAGTTGCAGCCCGTGTAAGCCAAAACCTTTGAATGTAACTCTTAACGGTGTCTCATCTACTTTTTCATGCTCGATGAGGAGTGCACGTATATCTTCGATGATGCCATGTAACTGCGCTGTCGTGGTTTTATAATCCAAGCGGATATCAGTCTTTAAACGGATTTTTTCGCGCTCCGATATGTTTTCAATATCCATTTCAGATAAACGCGCGTTAGGTACGTTTATCACCGTTCTATCAATTGTCCTAATGCGAGTGCAACGTAGACCAATCTCTTCTACGGTTCCCGTAATAGTCCCAAATCGACCAACATCCCCAACCCTTATAGGTGCTGATGAGTATAGGGTGATGGTACCAATAAAGTTCTCAATAGATTGCTTAGAGGCTAATGCGATCGCAACACCACCAATACCAAGACCAGCAAGAATTGTGGAAGCATCAAAACCAAGATGTTCTAGCCAGATCAAAATAGTCAGCGCAACTAAAATCACTCGAAGAAAGTTTGCTAATGGCCGCAGTAAAGAAGCGGTTTGGCTCTTACCCTGATTAATCCAACGTAGGCGCAAACTGTTTTGCAGTACATCCGCTAAGTTCCAGATAAACCAAATGACGGCGATAACCAGTAAGAAACCGGTATTAATGGCTTCCATCACATTGGCGGAAAGCGTGGTATTTGCCATCCATATCCGGACTAATAGTAATGCAAGTAAAAAGCGTGAAGGCCCAACGACAAGATGCGCGACATCATCTTTATATTGATATTCGCTGCGCAAAATGAGTTTTTTTGCAAACCAAGTTAACGGGATAATAACGAGCAATGCCAAGATTAAGTAACTAATCAGCAGCGCCCATTCCCACAAGTTAAGTTTAAAGAGGTGACCTTGTGGAATATTTTGTACGTACCACTCAACGACTGGCCCATAACCCAGTTCGCTATAAAGCATCGGCACTTTAGCCACCGTCGCATTCGATATCTTCCAGATTTTACCTAGCTGTTTATCGGGTACTTTTTGCAGTAACAGTGTTATCTCATTACCTTTAACTTCAACTCTGCCAAAAGCATCTCGGTAATTTGGCAGTTGGTCATCGCTAGTACCACTTGGTACATCACTGATCTCTTCCAGATTAACCCAAAGATTACGCTCTATAATTGCTACTAGTTGCTTTGCGTATTCTGGCCCTAGCTCTTTTGACATACCTTCTGGCAAATAACGTAAATCTAAGTATTTGGAGGCCTTTTCGAAGTTCTGTTCAAATGTTGCTTCAAAAAAACCTTCAATTGTGCCTCGTGGTGTATCTCTAAATAAGCTGTCTTTATATTCATAAGTACTGGCTTTAAAGCTCGTCGGTTGCGCCTCTTCAGTAGGTTCTGCAGCCTGTTTAACAGCACTCACTAGCCCTGTAGCGCCATATGCCACGGATATATTGCCCATTAGCATGACTAACAGTAGAGAGAAAATAATCCTTGTCATCGAAAGACTCCATTTTGATACACCGATGTTTAATAAACATCGACAAAATATGATTAATCAAATATTAGTCAACCTAGCACTGATTAACGTATTGTTAACACTTAATAATAAACTATCTTAAACACAAGCGTTTTAATTTTATTAGTTGACAAGATTCATTTACTCGATATAATCCAGTCAGTTTTTAGAGATATACCCTTTTTTGATATACTTTCACCGCCTTCTGTAAACATCCACGATTCGTCGTTTGATCCCCACATAAGCGTTATCACAACTGGTTCAATCATCTTAATAGACAGTCATTTTACTGTCATATCTTTATGCTTTACTTGGTTCAGCTTGAGATTAGTTTTGTTTTTGCGACATAAACAACACATTCGTTAACAAAACTGACTACAAGTCACTTGTATAAGCATAAAAAGATGAGTACTCTCGAATTGAACTTAAATTCATCTTTCGCAAAAATGCTAAGGATATCTTATTGTTATAAATCACTACCAACTTGGTAGCTTTAATAAAAGGAGTGTGACCATATGTCATACCTAGTAAATGGACACGAAATTACAGTCAACTTTCCAGTAGATTCAATTTCAGTCAACAAATCTTCAATCGCCTTCACAGACAGTCAAGGCAAAAACAGACAGACTTTTTCAAAGCGCACTGAAGCGCTTAAATTTATGAATTGGTTATTGTCTTCAAGTAAGTAAAACCGACTTTTCGATACAACTCCTCTCACTCGTATCGATAGTTTGTCTTCATAGGCAAACGAATAGGACTGAAACATATTCAGCTATTTAGTCATCTTCATTTGGTTTAGGCTTTACCTCTGCTCAGGTATCTAGCCTAACCAAATGGAAATTCCTCCCCCCAGAAAAAAAGAAACAATCCTAAGCTCACAATACTGCCGTATATTTACGTTGGTAACGTGGCAACATCGTCTCATTTCCTAATAAACCACCTTGATGAATGTAGATAATCGCTGCATCTGGATATTCGGATAAATACTGCTCTACACACATCCAACCCTTAGGATCATACAGTAATTCAAACTCAATCCCCTGCTCACCCACTTTACGCCAAATGTCATAAAAGATTTTATATAGCTTTCCGAAATGATATTTTTTAGCTGTGCTTATTATCTCTGGGTGAAATGAAGTGTCATTGATTAGCTCAGAAAACTGCTGGTTAAGGTAGTCTTCATCTCCTACACAAGCACATGTCATTACTTTTATGTTGTTATTATTAAGTACAAAATATTCATTTAAGAATACCGCAGTAGTGCCGGTTCCAGACGGAAGAAAAACAGTCAATTCATCTAGCTGACTAGACGCGAACCAATTGACAATCTCTTTTGCAAGTTGGTGTACCCCTTCCCGAGCATAAAGACAACGGCCTCCCTCAGGAACAAACAAAGCCTTACTATCATTTGGTAGCACATCTTGCTCGATATACTCTTTACAGCCTCTACCCTTCCTATCAGCAACCAAAGATAGATCGATGACGTTTGCGCCATTCTCGACAGCCGCAGCATAATTTCCCTTTGACGATGCTAAAACTTGCGCTGCAATATGATCAGTATAAAAATCAAGTTTCCAGCCTTTTAATTTAGCTAAAGCTGACATTGAATAAAGCGAGTTTGCAACAGGAGAACCATAACCGACTAATCGGGTGATACCAGGGAAGTCGTTATGTAGAAAGTAAGCAAATTTACGTGCCTTATTACCAGAGAAATCTTTATGTAACAGATCATCTCTTTTTACAAAAACACGGCAACCATTAAAGTCGATACTATCAACTGGAGTGTGAGTAAACACAGCAAATTCTCTTAATGTAATGAGTGACTATTGTAACGCTTTACTTAGTGCAGTTTTGACCTCGATGTAAAAAAATCACTAACTTTTGGTCTATTCCGTTATTCGAAAACATTCATAAACCCCCAAACAGCATATAAAACAACCAACCAACACATGGCGTGATAATTGCTTTATACAATATAGCAGTGCCCACAGGGCAGTATATTTTTATAGTGAGGGATCTTTCATGGCAGTTTTACGCTTAGTGTTTAATATAGCTTGGTTTGTGTTGGGCGGTTTTGTAATGGGGCTAGCGTGGTGGTTAGCCGGCCTTTTGTGCTTTATTACCATTATTGGGATCCCATTCGGACGAGCTTGTTTCGTTATCGGTGAGATGACTTTTTGGCCATTCGGTCAAGACTCTATAAGTCGCCGCTCAATCACAGGGGTGGAAGATTTAGGCACGGGTGCTTTTGGTATGCTGGGCAATATTGTTTGGTTTTTATTGTTTGGTATCTGGCTTGCGATTGGTCATATCGTTCACGCTTTTGCATGCGCCGTTACCATTATTGGTATTCCGTTTGCAATACAGCATTTAAAGCTCGCCATTTTGAGCTTAACCCCTATAGGTCAAACCGTGGTAGCAAAAGCTTAAGCCTATGACAAAAGCACTTTTTCCAGCTGCGCAATTAGCGCAGCTGGACAATCTAAACTAATATCATGTCCCGCCGCTTCAAACTCAATCAGTTCAGTTTTATAATAAAGTGACAGTTGTACACTACAACTGGGATTAACTAGCCTATCAGAGCTGCCATTGAAAACAAAAATGGGCTGCTGTAAATTATCAGGGGTTTGAAAGTTAGCACAGGCCCATATTTGCCGAACGACATTATGCATCTTGCTTCGATAATCTAATCTGAGTTCACTCCAATGCTCACACATCGCTTGATTGTCACCATAACGCTCACTCGAGAGTTTAAGCGCTGTGCACTCTAACCAATGCACCGCCCCCTGCTTAACTCGCCCCAGATAGGCAGTAACGATGGCTTTTAGATTAAACCTTGCATACCAAGGAGATAAGTTAGCCGCACTTGCGTTGATAACAACCACCTTGCTTACTTTTTGTGGCGCTAAGCGAGCCATTTCAAGCGCGATCATTGCGCCCATAGAAAGCCCTATAAGACAGTTGTCATTGCCTGTTAGTTGTTTAACTAATGCCTTAGCGTATGCCGTTATGGTTAGCGGGCTGGTGCAATCACTCAATGTCCCATTGCCTAACGTATCGAGCGCGATAACATCAATTTTATTTGCTGCCACTTGCACCGTTAAATCATCTTCAAATTCTCGCCAATGACGCTTATCTCGCATCAGGCCCCTAATGAGTACCCAGCTTTGCATAGTCCGTCCTTAATTATCTTTTAGGCCTGCTGTCTTTTATAGTTATCTTTAGTCATACCAGTCTTGCATTGCAGCAGCGTATTGACGAGTTAATAACTCACAACTCATGTCCTCTATAGCTCGGCTCGCCGCTAAGTCCATTAGAAACTGCATCAATACAGTGTGTTTTCGCAACGTTCTAACATGTCGATGTTGCTTTTGAGGGTTAAATAAACCGGCAAAATTGAATAGCTGTCGTGGGTTTTTCTTTACCCATGCCCAAGAGCCCATCTCCAATGTCAAAGGCAACAACGGCGCGTCATTTTGCTTCATTGCCAAATAATCCCATATATCACCATGAGTACGATAAATAAGGCTCTGGGGGGAGAACTGATAATGATTATGGTGCGGGAAGCTTGCTTTATAAAGCTGCTTTAAATGGTAAATTTGGCCTAGACTCTTTATCGGTTGATGAGACCCTGCAAACGGAAACCAAATATGATCTGATAGTCCAAATCCTGAGTGTGCATCCAGTGAAATAACACTAGAAGCATTTGATCGCAATAATTCTACATAGTTGATTAAGGCGGCGGTTTCCGGCTCCACCCCTTTTTTGCCTCGATACCAGGGTAATAGCGGAGTCACTCTTTGCCCCCCCACTAAAAAAGTCACTTTCGTTGTCGCATCAATTGGCGCGTTACGCATTAAATCAACTTGCTGACCATTGCACCGAGTACCATTTAGCAAGCCTATTGGATTAACGATAGGCACAAATGCAATTCTAATTTTTGTTAACAGAATTTGTAACTGACTATCCCAGTCCAGCCTGGCTAATAGGCTTTCGAGTAAAGCGAGGATCACTTGAGTGCCAATTCTTTCAACTCCATGTACACCTCCGACAAACAGCACACAAGGCTTGTCTGCTGCTTCACTGCCTAGTTCAGCACAAATGACAGGGAAAGACTGATTTTTATAAGTCAATTCAGTTAGTGTTTTGGCTCGCAATTGTGGAAAGGATTCAATAAGGGTTGTTAGTGTATTGAGTTCTGGTGGCGTTATCTGCATCATACCACTTGCAAAAGAGATGAATAATGTCGTAAAAATAACAGCAGATTAAGACAAAGTGAGGTCAGCTACATGACAATATCTAACGGGTGATATCTAATCGTTCGAGCCTAATCAAACGAACTTAATCGACCATGTTGTCTTTTAATATTTTATCGACATCTATTTGTTTCAAACCTCGATTAAACAAGTCTCGCCACTTCTTTCCCTCTACATTATTTTTAAAGGCAATATAGAGTTCTTTCTTTGTCAGTGTACGCTTATTTAACTGAACTCGACTGGCGACAGACTCCATATCGGGTTGCGCAAGCAGGTAACGCAACACATAAACGTCAATAACCGCAGCGTCAATTCGTCCAGACACCACTTTTTTAATGTTATGGATGTCAGACGCGACCACTTCAACAGGCTGAACACCTTGAGCTATCATGTTATCGAGTTGCTCGGTATTGACATAACCTTGCACCACACCAATATTGTATTGGTTAAGATCGCTTTGCTCTGACCAACTAATAGGATGGCGTTTTTGCTCAACCAGTCCCAGCGGGCTGCTTCCCATCGAGTCTGAAAAAACAAACTTTTCTGTTGGATAAGCATATTCTGGTAAATATCCAGAGTATTTTGAGTCCGCTCTTGAAGCCATTCTTACCGCTCGGCTCCATGGATAAAAATCGACCTCCACTTTATGGCCTACCGCCGCAAGAGCAGCTCGCGTGATAGCAATACTCGCGCCCTCATTTTTGAGCTGACTTCCAGAATAAGGCGGCCAATGCAATGATGTTAAGTACAGGGTATCAGCACTCACCATTGGTGAGAAGCAAGCCGCTATCAGTAGCAACCGCCTAAGCGCTGGAACAATATTAATCGTTCGGCGTACATAATCCATTAAATAACAACACATGTGTATTTCGCAGCCTTTCGTTTAGTAAGCCGTTTCAGTTTAAATGCTCTCGTGATGACTCACTGTCATTACCACCTATTTTAGTCAATAGTGCCGATATCACCAAGGTCACTGTACAAAACAATGTTATCGCTTATTGGTTATAAAGAGTCAATTTGGACTAAAGTGGCTCTTGAGGATGCAAAAACAAACAGAAAAGGATTTGTTACAGTTAGGTCAAGAACTGCAGATTAAATGCGCATATACTAAACGCTATAACGCTAAATGAATGAACCTGCGCATAACGCGCCATGCATCTTTTAGCTGCAAATACATACACCCTTGGAGTCAAAGATGTTAAAAAGAGCACTTATCACCATTGTGGGTGGTTTATTAACCCTAACAGGTGCAGCACTGATCATTCTGCCAGGTCCAGCTTGGTTGCTTTTACCTATTGGCTTAGCCGTATTAAGCATTGAATATCCTTGGGCTCATCGTTGGCTAAAGAAGAGTCAAAACCACATGAGTAACACCGCTCGCTGGCTCGATAGAAAAATCCTGCTGCGTAAGATGAAACGATAACAACCATTATGTTACTCAATGGTGATAACCATCACCATTTCTAGGGCAAAAGGTAAATCACTGCAGCCACCCCTACCAAGGCTATTGTCACTAGTCTGCGACCAAGGTCGCAATAAATCAATCCAAACTAACGATAGCCTCAATCGAAACAAAGCGTTACCTACTATAAAGATAACTATTTATTATGGCCTTAGAAATATAACCACAATTATTGTAAGCTTATAGGATAACCATGCTAAAACTGACCACACTCACTATCGCTATTGCAGCAATCTGTTCTGCTAGTTCATTTGCAGCAAGTGAACCTATTGAAATAATCCCCGCAGCGGTCATCACTAATCCAGAAAAAGTTGAACTGGGTAAAATGCTATTTTTCGAGCCTAGACTGTCTAAATCTGGTTATATCTCATGCAACTCTTGCCACAACCTATCACTTGGCGGCGTTGATGCTCTGCCAACATCTATTGGTCATCATTGGCAGCAAGGTCCTATAAACTCACCCACAGTATTGAATGCTGAATACGGCTTAGCCCAATTTTGGGATGGCAGAGCTAAAGATTTGCAAGAGCAAGCCGGTGGTCCGATTGCCAATCCTAAAGAGATGGGCTTTAGCCATGAACTCGCGGTTGATACTATTCGCTCTATGCCAGCGTATCAAGCACGCTTTGCCAGCGTGTATCAAACAAACAATATCAGTATTGATGCCATAACGGATGCCATTGCTGAATTTGAAAAGACACTAGTAACACCTAATGCACCTTTCGACCAATACTTGCTTGGCGATAAAAGTGCCATTAATAGCGATGCTAAAGCCGGCTACCAGCTTTTTAAAGACAAAGGATGTGTCAGTTGCCACAATGGACCAGCCGTTGGCGGGACGATGTACATGAAGATGGGGCTAGTAAAACCTTTCCATACAAAGAATCCTGCTGAAGGACGAAAAGGGGTTACGGGTAAAGAAGCCGATAAATCTGTCTTTAAAGTACCTACGTTAAGGAATATAGAGCTAACCTACCCTTACTTCCATGACGGCAGTGTATGGAACCTTGCTGACGCCGTGAATACCATGGCAGATATTCAACTAGGTCAAGCTTTAACAGCGACAGAAACCAAGCAAATGGTGTCGTTTTTAAATTCGCTTACAGGCGAGCAACCACAGATAGTCTTACCTATATTGCCACCTTCAACACCGAATACGCCAAGACCAGTGCCTTTTGCAGACTAAATAATCTAAACTCGATTTAAAATATGATTACAGTAAAAAGCCGCTAAATGCGGCTTTTTATTTTCAAATTAATGTTCTATCTACTCGTTACATAACAGGTTCAAAAGATAATGCTTTAAATCGTTCTGCAATTGCATTAAGCACTCCTTGGCGGCGCATATTACTCAATACACCGGGACTAAATCGGTCTAATCTCGACATGGCGGTGACCAATAACTGGCACTCATATAACGTGGCGTCGGCAATATACTCAGGACGTTCAACCATATAACTATTGTTATACCACTCATCCCATTTAAAGCTTTCGAGTAATAATCCTTCACGTGCTAGATCAGCCACAAACTCTTGTAAACGTTTGTCCGACACAAAATGGTTACCAATAACAAGATCTTTAGCATACTCATTATATAAACCAGTAGCGTGGCTCTGTATTGTTGAGTTGTTCATACTGTACCTCCGTTTAGAACTGGTCTTTTGCCTCGGTGTATAGAGGACAAATATGCAGAATGTGTAAACATTCATTTGCATAAGCCATACCAGCTTTTAATGAGGTAATTCTAATTGAAGGTAACTGAACACAACCTTAACAACGGCTAGTCAAATTAAACTATTGTTATAAAAGAAATAAATACAGTATCATGAAATAAATCCGTTTTCTCAATACGCTATAAAGCGTTAATAAAGCATCACTGAATACCTAGAAATCTTATTTTGGCCGCCTTACTCAAGTCCACTTTCAACGGTTATTGCAAGATGTAGTCGCAATTTGCAATAACGATACTAAAGCTTGATGAAGCCTAACATTGAGCCCGCTACAAAATTTACCCCCCGCTGAATGATGTTATTACTTGTTGCCAACACATCTGCTCGACTCCCGCTTATCTGTTGGCTAAACACGATAAGGACGACAAACAAAAAGGTAGAAAGAGGAGAAGCTCTGCCGCCTGAATGGCAGAAGAAACTCAAAGCAGAAGACAGATTAGGCAATAATCAATTTTAAAGAGCTAGGATAACGGCACCTGTAGACTCTTATGGCAACATAGCCATAGAGAGTCATCGATTAATCTTAATCGTAAGATCAGAGAGAGAATCGACATTAGATTAAAGATAACTTACACCCAAGTAAAAACGTCATCCTTAATAAATGATTAAGTTGATGCGGGCGGGTCTTCGGCATTAAACTCCTCCATTATCAACTCGGTAAACAGACGCCCTGCTTTGCCGAGTGGCCGCTCCATGGTAGAGACCAATTGCGGCGTAAAGCTGTAGCGGTTACCACCATTGAAATCGACTTCGGCTAACTGACCACTGGCTAGCTCCTCTGTTATCAAAAAGTCTGGCATCCATCCAAACCCTAATCCCATCAACAGAGCATTTTTTTTCATAATAAAGCCCGAAAGATAGAACACCTTATCACCACCAAACTGCAGCTCATCGCGGTATCGTTTCTCGGGTGAAGAATCTTCAATGGTTAATTCAACATGACGTTGCAGTTCAAATAGGCTGATATTTTTTTCGCTGGCCAAGGAGTGACTATTGGCAACAACCAAAATACTGGTAATTTGCGGTAAGGCTTGCGGCCGGTAATTGGGACCCGTTCGATAATCTTTAACCAACATTAAATCGGCACTGTCCCGTTCGAAGCGATCCTGTACGCCGCCCAAAAACTCCATATTCAATTGTACTTTTGTGGGTATTTGCTGCTCAGCCATTCGTTTTAGTGCCCGCATAATTGGCTTCATTGGCAATGCTCCATCAACCACTAGCTCCAACTTGGGTTCCCAGCCCTCACTAAATCTGCTGGCTAAATGCTCAATATTTGCTAGGTATTGCAGCAACCTTTGGCCTTCAGCCAAGATAACTTTGCCCTCTGGCGTTAATTCTGCGCGGTATTGATCGCGACAAAAAAGATTTACACCTAGGTGTTGCTCTAGCTTTTTGACTTGATAGCTCACTGCCGACTGCGCTTTGTGCAATCGCTCTGCAGCCTTAGCAAAACTGCCTTCTTCGACTAATACTTGCAGTACTTTAAACGCATCTACATCAATACGCATTTGGCTCTCCTAGCGTAAACACAAACATACCATCTATTTTTTAGATGGAGATAGAGTAATTATTATTCTTTTTTTTGCGGGTGTTAGCAACTAAATTGATACCTAGATCACGTTATCGACTAGATAAGTGCAATGTGCACATTACAAGGAAAGCCAGTATGCCATTTTATGTGAAGCAAGGGAGCATTCCCACAAAGCGTCATATCACATTTAAAAAAGACAATGGGGAGCTCTATCGTGAAGAGCTCTTTTCAACTCATGGCTTTTCCAATATCTACTCCAATAAGTATCACCATAATATGCCGACCAAGGCATTAGAAGTTGCACCTTACAGTCTGTCTCATGGTAAGGACTGGCAAGACTCTTTAATTCAAAACTATAAGCTTGATACTAAGCTGGCTGATAGTGAAGGTAACTTCTTTAATGCTCGCAATAAAATATTCTTCAATAATGATGTTGCGATGTACACCGCTAAGGTCACAGAAGATACAGACGAGTTTTATCGTAATGCCTATGCTGACGAAGTGGTGTTTATCCACGAAGGTGAAGGAACGCTTTATAGTGAGTATGGCGCTTTAGCGGTTAAAAAGTGGGATTACTTGATTATTCCGCGCGGTACCACCTATCAATTGAAATTCAGTAATTATAGTACTGCCCGCCTATTTGTTATTGAGTCTTCAACCATGGTTGAAGTGCCAAAACATTTTCGCAACGAATACGGACAGATGCTCGAGTCGGCGCCTTATTGTGAACGAGATATCCGCACTCCTGAGCTACAACAAGCTATCGTCGAAAAAGGCAATTTCTCTTTAGTCTGTAAGTTCGGTGATAAGTATCAACTGACCTCGCTAGAGTGGCATCCATTTGATTTAGTCGGTTGGGACGGTTGTGTATACCCGTGGGCTTTCAATATCCAAGAGTATGCGCCGAAAGTGGGTAAAATCCACCTTCCACCATCCGACCATATTGTCTTTACAGCGCATAACTTTGTGATCTGTAACTTTGTACCACGTCCATACGATTTCCACCCTCAATCGATTCCAGCGCCCTACTACCATTCAAATATAGATAGTGATGAAGTGCTCTATTACGTTGATGGCGACTTTATGAGCCGTACCGGTATTGAAGCGGGCTACATGACATTGCATCAAAAAGGGGTGCCTCATGGACCACAACCGGGTCGCACCGAAGCCTCAATAGGCAAAACAGAAACCTACGAATACGCAGTGATGGTCGATACTTTCGCCCCACTCAAATTAACTGAACATGTAAAGAACTGCATGAGCATCGACTACAACCGTTCTTGGATTGAAAGCTAAGCAATTAACCAAGCACACCGGCCGTCAACGTAATGGCTAGTCTGAATTGATAAAGGATATAACAATGGCAAGCGAAAAAAACCCACTAGGCCTACTCGGTATTGAATTTACTGAGTTTGCGACACCTGATCAAGATTACATGCATCAGGTATTTATCGATTTCGGTTTTTCTTTGTTGAAGAAATCTAAGTCAAAAGATATTTTGTACTACAAGCAAAATGACATCAATTTTTTGCTTAATACTGAGCGTAAAGGGTTTTCTGCTGAATTTGCTAAGAGTCATGGTCCAGCCATTTGCTCAATGGGCTGGCGTGTTGAAGATGCTAACCTCGCCTTCGAAGGTGCAGTAGCGCGTGGCGCCAAGCCTGCAACTGATGCAGCATTGAAAGATATGCCATACCCCGCCATTTATGGCATTGGTGATAGCCTTATCTACTTTATCGATACCTTTGGCGAGTCAGACAACATTTATGCCACTGACTTTGAAGATTTAGATGAGCAAGTAATCACTCAGGAAAAAGGCTTTATTGAAGTCGACCACCTAACCAATAACGTCTACAAAGGAACGATGGAGCATTGGTCAAACTTCTACAAAAATATTTTTGGCTTTACCGAAGTACGTTACTTTGACATTAAAGGCTCAAAAACCGCGCTTGTTTCTTATGCGCTACGTTCGCCTGATGGTAGCTTCTGCATTCCGATCAACGAAGGCAAAGGCAGTGACAAAAACCAAATCGATGAATACTTACGTGAATATGACGGACCGGGTGTACAGCATTTAGCTTTCAGAAGCCGTGATATTGTAGGCTCTTTAGATGCGATGGAAGGTTCATCAATTCAAACTTTGGATATTATTCCTGAGTACTACGAGACTATCTTTGAGAAGTTACCCCAAGTCACTGAAGATCATGACCGTATTAAACATCACCAGATCCTGGTTGACGGTGATGATGATGGTTATTTACTGCAGATTTTCACCAAAAACCTGTTTGGTCCTATTTTTATTGAGATCATTCAACGTAAAAATAATGAAGGATTTGGTGAAGGTAACTTTAAAGCATTATTTGAATCAATTGAACGTGATCAGCAACGACGCGGCGTACTTTAATACAGCACGTTAATTAAAGTGCTGGCATAAGAACGTTTATAACACCTTACCTCTCCATGATAAAACCAGCTATAGCCTTATCAATTGGCTAAGCTGGTTTTTTTCTACCCCATAGTCTCCATATTTATAACTCGTTTGTATCCAAAGCTCATCATCTTCTCTACAATGACGCTTCCGTTTGCCCCAAGTGACTAAACCCTTTTAAACTCACGAGACTTGCCACGCCATGCCTGATATCGCTTTACTCGCCGTATTTTTACCGACCTTCTTTTTCGTCTCAATTACACCCGGTATGTGTATGACATTAGCCATGACACTTGGTATGAGCATTGGTGTTCGCCGCACTATGTGGATGATGCTAGGCGAGTTGGTTGGTGTCGCATTAGTCGCTGTAGCGGCGGTCATGGGAGTTGCTAGCATTATGCTCCATTACCCTGAGATGTTTGCAGTACTCAAGTGGGTTGGCGGTCTTTATCTCGCCTATATTGGCGTTAACATGTGGCGTTCGAAAGGAAGAATGGCATTAGTCGAAGGTCAAACTGCACCGAGTGTTGGCAATATAGAGCTGATGACACAAGGCTTTATGACCGCGATTGCTAACCCCAAAGGGTGGGCTTTTATGGTTTCGCTATTACCGCCATTTATTAGCGTAGAGCGCGAAGTTGCGCCACAGCTGCTAGCCCTACTCAGTATTATTATGCTTACCGAGTTCACCAGCATGATGGCCTATGCCACTGGCGGTAAAAGTTTACGCGTCTTTTTAAGTCGCGGTGACAACATTAAGTGGATGAACCGTATTGCAGGTTCGCTAATGATTGCGGTCGGCTTTTGGTTGGCGTTAGGCTAGGAGCTAGCTAGGACCAACAGCTTCGCTATTTCTTAGCTGGGGTCTTGTCGATAAGGTAGCTTGCTGGTTAATTGCTGCATATAAGTTTTAATATTGTCAGCTTCCTGAAAAGTAAAGTTTTCAATCGCACTGCGAAACTCAGGGTGAATAACCTCGTGAGTAGAGTATGTCGCCATAGGCTCAAAACCGCGTGCGACCTTATGCTCACCTTGCGCGCCTGCGTCAAACACGGCTAAATTGTGGGTAATGCAGTATTCAATGCCCTGGTAATAACAGGCTTCAAAATGCAGCCCATCTATATCGACTAAACTGCCCCAGTATCGACCATAGAGATGCGTTGTTGATTTAAAATACAGCGCAGAAGCCACCACTTCGCCTTCGATGTCATGCACCAACAATAACAAGATATTTTCAGGCATCGTTTTAGCTATCGACTCAAAAAAAGCCAAGTTTAAATAACCGGAATGCCCTGAACGTTTTGTATAGGTTTGTCGATAACAGGCATAAAAGGTATGCCACATTGCTGTCGTCGCTTGCGCTGCATTGATAAATTCAAAGCGCAGCTCGTGTGGCGTCAATTTAGCGCGTTCTTTGTTAATGTCTTTACGCTTACGAGATGTCAGTGCCGCTAAAAAATCATCAAAAT
Organism: Shewanella sp. GutDb-MelDb; assembly: GCF_002836075.1. NCBI lineage: Bacteria > Pseudomonadati > Pseudomonadota > Gammaproteobacteria > Alteromonadales > Shewanellaceae > Shewanella > Shewanella sp. GutDb-MelDb. The sequence continues at coordinate 14,664 of NZ_PJBM01000226.1, forward strand.
GTTGATAACCTTTATTTTGCCAATGAAACTGAGTACTGAGTCGTTTCAAGCAAGAGTGGCTGTCTTCAGCAGATTTGGACATCTCTATGAACTGCTCTTTTGGCAGGAATAAACAATGCCAGCTAGAAAACCCATGCTCTAATAAACTGCCATCAAGCGCTTTTTTAATTACATCCCACACTAATGACGGTTGAGTAATATCACTGGCAATACCGATACGTTTGCCTGTAACTGGGGTAAATGGAATAGCAGAAACAAGCTTTGGATAATAAGGGATTTGATGTTTATCGTAAGCCTCAGCCCAAGCCCAATCAAAGATATACTCCCCATAGGAGTGTGTCTTAATGTACAGCGGCATGACAGCAATGATCCGAGAGGACTGACGCACTAACAGATGTAACGGAGTCCAACCCGTTTGCTGACTGACACAGCCACTATGTTCTAGCGCCGCTAAATAAGCGTGTTGATTAAAGGGATTATTATCATCCATTAAATCATCCCAAATACTCGCATCCACAGCATCGATAGCGCGAATAAACTCTAAGCTTAGATCCAACTCTGCTCGCGGTGGCGGAGCCACTTTTAACTGATTTTTGTCCAAACTTAATCCCTGAGCCTTTAATAAAACTGATGTTAAATAAGCCAGTTAGCGCCTAATGCTGCACCTTTAGCCTATCGCTATTGCATTTAATTGCGATAAGCGTCACATTGCTAAACTCAAATGAAGAGTTGAACTCAAGACCTAGAGTTAACCAGGCGCTAACGTCGAGTTAACCAAGAGATTCAACCGCAATAGACAATACAAAAAATACAAAGGATTGAAAATGCGTATGTTTAAGAGCTTAGCATTTGCCATCTCCATGGCAATTCCACTCACAACTCTAACATTAACCGCCAGCGCCCCGCTATCGGTTAATGCTGCTGAAACTTCCATATACAGCCATATGGCAACAGCTCTCCCCGTATGGGCCGAGCACGGTATGGTCGCGAGCCAAGAAGCATTGGCCACAAGGGCGGGGGTTGAAATTCTTAAACAAGGTGGTAATGCTGTCGATGCTGCTGTTGCCGTAGGATTCAGTCTTGCTGTGACTCTGCCGCGCGCCGGTAATATTGGTGGCGGTGGTTTTATGTTGGTTCATTTAGCCGAACAGAACAAAACCATCGCAATTGATTATCGTGAAATGGCCCCTGCTAGCGCGCACAAAGATATCTTTCTCGATGAGAATGGCAATGCCGTCAATAAACTTAGCCGTGAGCATGGCTTGGCAGTTGGCGTACCGGGCACCGTCATGGGTATGGAATTGGCATTACAAAACTACGGCACCATGACCATGACGCAAGTGACTCAGGCCGCGATTAAAATGGCTAAAGATGGCATCATCGTCACGCCCGATCTATCATCCTCGTTAACAGGTTTAAAAAGACGCATAGCACAGTGGCCAAGCTCTGCTGCAGTGTTTTACAAAAAAGACAATTCCGACTATCAAATTGGTGACACGCTTAAACAGCCAGAGCTAGCTCACTCGCTATCACTCATCGCAACACAGGGCAGTAAGGGCTTTTATCAAGGTGAAACAGCTGAGAAAATTGTCACAGCAATTAAAGCGGCTGGCGGGATAATGACCCTTGATGATCTAAAAACCTACCAAGCTATCGAAAGAAAGCCCGTAACAGGCAATTACCGAGGCTACCAAGTGGTATCAATGCCGCCTCCCTCCTCTGGCGGAGTGCATATTATTGAGATGCTCAACATACTCGAGCAATACCCTATTGATAAGTTAGGTCACAATACCGCTGCCACTTTGCATTTAATGACAGAGGCGATGAAAAGAGCTTATGCCGACCGTAGTGAGTATTTAGGTGACCCAGACTTCGTCAATGTTCCCGTCGAGGCTTTGACTAACAAAGATTACGCGAAAGCCTTAGCTAAAAAAATCAACATGAATAAGACCACGCCCAGCAGTGAGATAAAACCAGGTAACATAGCGCCTTATGAAAGTAATCAGACCACCCATTATTCTGTCGTGGATAAGTGGGGCAATGCAGTTTCTAATACTTACACGCTCAACTTCAGTTATGGCTCAGGTCTAGTCGCTAAAGGAACGGGGATTTTACTCAATAACGAGATGGACGACTTTTCAGCAAAACCAGGTGTACCCAACGGTTTTGGCTTAATTGGCGGAGACGCAAATGCGGTTGAAGGCAGAAAACGCCCCTTGAGTTCAATGAGTCCGACGATGGTGATGAAAGACGGTAAACCTTACATCATCACTGGCAGTCCAGGCGGTTCACGCATCATCACCACCACCTTACAAGTAATAATGAACGTAATCGACCATGGCCTGAACATCGCAGAAGCCACTAATGCTGCGCGTATTCATCACCAATGGTTGCCCGATGTGCTACGTGTAGAACATACGTTAAACCGCGATACTCGCGACCTACTTGAAGCCAAGGGACATCACATAAAGGTGAATAACTCGATGGGTTCAACTCAATCAATTATGGTCACTGACCAAGGTATTTTCGGTTCATCGGACCCTCGCCGAGCGGGCAGCGAAACCGTCGGTTACTAACGCATAAGAGATAATAAAAGGCGCTTCAACATTGGTTGAAGCGCCTTTTTTATTGCTAGCCTAACGTCATTTTATACACAGAAAAGAGCTTAAAAGTCTTGCTCACCTTTTATCGCTGTTGGAAAACCGCTAATGGCTTTGGAGGTTTGCATTCCGGCCATTGTTGCCGCTTCAACACAACTGGCATTAATGCCAGTTTTTATCCAATCGCCAGTGACGAAAAGGTTATCTATCCCCGTACCATCAGTTGCGATACGATACTGCGTACTGCCTTTTACTGACATCACATAACGCTCAGACGGGTCGACATTGGCTCGCCAGTATTGGCTATCAAACCTCGCTACGCCAGAAGCCCCACTCTCATCATGTAACCACTTCCATGGGAATGATCCTGCTGTATCAGCCAGAGAACTGCCCGGCGTAGGAACATTGCCCCAGAGTTTATAGATTTGATGAGTAAGCTGGCCAATGGCCCCGGCTTTTGCCTCTAATGTCTTTTGAGTTTGAAAATCGATATCACTGCTCGGTGGATAACTATCGACAGGTAAAGCCGAGCAAAAGTAACTGGCATTTTTAGGTTGTATCGCTGGCCAGTCTTCTTTATCGATAAGGTGAGTTAATGATGCCCACGTATCAAAAGGTTCTGTAAAGCCAGACAGCACTGGCTCTTCACCATTATCAGGTGTTAAAGGCCAACCGATCCCGGCTAAATCTTGATCCATCCACAACTGATAAGCCTGCGTTGCAACCGTTTTGACTTTATCAACACTTAGGCTTAATGCTTCGCTCTGTGCCATCACTTCGCTGGCTACATGGGGTACAGAGCCTATTGAAAGGCCAAAGATCACTTTGTCAAAATCCTTGCCCTTAACCAAGCGCTTTTTCGGTAATGCATGGCCATAGTGTGACTGGTACACCTCGTCCCAATTGCTCCAAAAATGCTCCAAGTTAATATCATGCTCTTGCATTATCTGTGCTTGAATAGGCTCCAGCTGGTCTAAATTTGGTTTGCTAGGCCAACAATCTAAGCCTTTCACATCCACCAGTGGTGAGTATGATTGCAGCCCCTCTTTTAAAGCCACTTGCTCGGTGATCTCAATCGCCTGAATACTGGCATTTCTGCATTCAAGGTTGTCGACTTTATTGAAGAAATGAAAATTAACGCCACGGCGTTTAAGCACTTCATAATAAGGCGTAAACACGGTATCGCCCATACCTGCTTGCATCTCCCACATCACTCCGCCTTGATAGCAAAGCGCAATGCGCATCATAGACCGAATAATCGTCCCGGCCTCAAGATTCGGTTTGTCAAAGTTGCCTTTTTCATAAGCAAACACCAGATCATAAAAACCACGTACTGGTGCAGAATCAACCGTGAATGTTTGGTTAGCACCGTGCTTGGTTAGCCACTCTCGATAATCATAATCATTGATCACATCAAAACCGTGCTTGAACACGTCATCAACGAACATACCTTTCAGAATGGTCAAACCCAAATCCGCAGCAATGTACAAGCGGCGCAGCTCATCATTGGTTTCTAATTTGTCGACAAAACGCTCTTCTAGGCGTGCTCTGAAGGCATCAACCGCGGACTCGACAAAACCGCCTTCATCTTCAGTATCATGATGATGTGCTTCACAGTCACGACCGATCATTTGATTGAAATGACATTCCAACTTATCGGCAAGTGATGACAAACTCTCTTTTGCGTCATCAATTGAGTCTTCAATGCTGTCGTTTAGCTGTTCAAACCATTCACGACTGAACCAATGCACTGGCCTTGCAGACTCTTTAGTCGCAGCGGTATCTTCATTTTCTAGTGCATCTAGCAGATCGTCCATCTCAGTTAACCAGTGGCGGATCCAGCTAAACGCCGCCTTGACCACTTTCCACAGTGTTAGCACTTCAGTACTGTCACCAGGCAAGCCATTACGTTCAGGAAATTGAATAGGCCAACTATCAGAATCACCACCCACATCTTCTTGCAGCACAATAAAATTATGCGGTTTAAAGGCATCTAAAAAAGTTGCGAGTGGTGCCCCCGCCGGTCTATCAAGTTCTTCGTACGCTTTACGCATTAAGCTAAAGGCATTTTGATAGAATCCAAACCATATATGCAGGCCATGCTCTTCAATACGTTGGCCTTTTTCAGCATTACGCCCACTGGCACCTTTACCGCCAATACGCCAGCCCATTTGATAAACATCTATCTCATAACGATTTTGCCAACCTGGTTGCTCCGTTAGGCAAACTGCAGCCGTCATTGCGGCAACGCCGCCTCCCAATATCGCGATTTTCTCTTTTTTAACGATCGAGTTATCGACAAGTACCTCGCCTTGCGGTACCTCAAAGTCGAAGTTAACATGGTAAGGCAACAGTACATGCTGCTCGCCCAGCTCAACACCAAGTGAGTCTTTAAATGAGAATGAAGCATTGTCAAAAATGGTCGCCAGCAAGTCATTTTCTAATAACGCAATGGAATGCACTTTATTCACTTTGGCTGGCGCTGCGGTAATGGCTTGATACACCGCTTTATTACCCGCGCTATCCGGTAACTGCTTGAGAAACACTTGATCGATTGCAGGTTTAAACAACAAACTAAACAATTGATTTTCACCCAGCTTATCAAGCTCAGGGATAAAGTCAGTCTGCGATTTAAATAAGTCCCATGTCTGGCTAATCGCTTCTAATGTCGATAGTTGTTGCTCTTCCGCTGCCTCGCAATCAACGCTAAGTAGGGGGTGAATGGCAAGTTCACTCTCCGCTGAGAACACCTTAAAGCTTTTAGCAGATAAGCTAAGCTTCGTTAGCGGCGCTCCCACCTCAGGCATTTCGTACTCGCACATGTATTTGGGATAGCCAAAAAGCTCACGGCCATTAATTAATGCCATCGCGTCGTTGACAAAAATATGTAACGGGTGGAAGTAAACATGACTCACATCATCACTGTCACTGCTGTTTTGCCTCCCCACCATCACCCAAGTGACAATATCAGTTTCTTGGATCCAGCCTTTATCTCGATCTTGAGGATCCTCAGAATAGGCTTTTTCTACCCGAGTAAAACTGGTTAACACATAGGGTGATAACACTTTGAAATACATGGCACTGCAAGCCACTTGATTAAGACAGGTATCGATAGATTTTTGCAGATTTGCCATTTTGCCTTTTAAGAAAAAGCCGTACATATCCGCTTTACTTAACATCAGTGGTGAGTGCATTAACATTGAGCCAGGGGGATAGATAAAATTGGGGCGTTGAGCGTCCATTGCCAGTTTCCTGTAAGTTCCAGAGTAAAAGTAGTTAACCCCTTATTAAACCAGTAAAAACACTGTTATACCAATGCCATTAAATATGTGATCAATTCAGAGCTCTCTGAAGGCTTTCAATGCTAAGCACATTGTTGAAAAAATGGTTATGCCCTTTCGAGACAATGCAACGCACGAATGGGAGTCCTGAGAAGCTCACAAATTTACTTCATGCTGCGCATGTGGCGTTCGATATGCACAACATTGTCTATTTTTTCCAAACGAAATAAGACATGCCCTTTCTCCATAAAGCTCAGATGAGGAAGCTATAGTAACGCAGGAGCAACAATCCACTCACTTGCCTACAGTGATTGAGATCACTCGCATAGTGAGGAACTATTTAGTAGCGTGGGTATTAAACAATGGCAATACGTTTCTGCTCTGCCACGTTACATCTCAGTCTAACATCGAGTAAGTTTGTAGCTTGCAGTCAATAAAAAAACGCAGCCAATGGGCTGCGTTTTTATTGTTTTAAACGATTGAGATTTGCTTAGTCACCAAAATCATCGAGTAAAATATTTTCAGGTTCCACGCCTAAGCTTTCAAGCAAGTGGATCACTGACGAGTTCATAATTGGAGGGCCACACATGTAAAACTCACAATCTTCTGGCGCTTTATGATCACGCAGATAGTTTTCAAATAAGACATTGTGAATAAAGCCGGTGTAACCTGTCCAGTTATCTTCAGGTAACGGATCAGACAGTGCCACATGCCAAACAAAGTTTTCATTCTCTGCAGCAAGCGCATCAAAATCCTCTTGGTAAAACACTTCACGTGTTGAACGAGCGCCATACCAGAAGCTCATCTTACGCTGAGTTTTTTTACTCTTAAGTTGGTCGAATATGTGTGAACGCATCGGTGCCATACCCGCACCACCGCCAACAAATATCATTTCAGCATCCGTTTCTTTGACAAAGAACTCGCCAAATGGACCTGAAATCGTCACCATGTCACCCGCTTTCAGGTTAAAGATATACGACGACATCTTACCCGGTGCCACTTTATCATTTGGCGGCGTAGCAATACGCACGTTCAGCATGATGGTGCCTTTCTCGTCTGGATAGTTAGCCATTGAGTATGCACGTAGCACTTCTTCATCGACTTTAGAGACTAACTTAAAGAGGTCGTACTTAACCCAATCATCACGATATTCAGCTGGAATATCGAAATCAGCATAGTTAACTTTATGTGCCGGCGCTTCAATTTGAATGTAGCCACCTGCTTTGAAGAGTACGTCCTCTCCTTCAGGAAGTTTAAGCAGCAACTCTTTGATGAACGTCGCAGTGTTATTATTTGAAATAACCTCACACTGCCATTTTTTAACACCAAAGATCTCCTCTTCAACTTCGAGTTCCATATCGGTTTTCACAGAGACTTGGCACGCTAAGCGACAACCTTCCTTCGCTTCTTTCTTACTGATATGATCTCGCTCGGTAGCCAAAATATCACCACCGCCCGATTTAACGGTCACTCGGCATTGGCCACACGTTCCGCCGCCACCACACGCTGATGGAATAAAGATATTCTTACTTGCGAGTGCCCCGAGTAATTTATCACCCGCTGAAGTTGAAATGCTTTTCTCTGCATCATCATTAATACGAATGTTGACATCACCCGTAGACACCAATTTACTTTTGGCGAACAAAATCACCATGACCAAGATGCTAACCACAACGGTGAACATACCGATACCAATTGCCATTTCCATCGAATCTACCTTTTGTTTAATTCGTTTTCATTAAGTCGTTTTATTGCTAACAGACTTAAATAGAAATACCAGAGAAAGCCATAAAGCCTAACGCCATCAAGCCTGTGGTAATAAAGACAATCCCAATGCCTTGCAGACCTTCTGGTATTGCATGGAATTTCATCCGCTCTCTAAGTCCTGCGAGCATGACAATGGCCATCGCCCAACCAAAGCCTGAACCTGCTGCAAACACCACGGACTCGCCTAGATTGTAATCGCGGTTAGCCATGAAAATAACACCAGCAAAAATCGCGCAGTTTACCGTCAGCAAAGGTAAGAAAATACCTAAAGAGTCATAAAGTGCAGGAATGTACTTGTCTAAGAACATCTCTAGGATTTGCACCAGCGCAGCGATAACACCGATAAAGGTGATTAACTGTAGGTAGCTCAAGTCCAATGCTGGATATCCTGCCCATGCAAGTGCACCAGGTGCTAAGATATTGGCATAAATCAACTGGTTAAGAGGGACAGCTAAGACCATCACAACGATAACCGCAACACCCAATCCGAAAGACGTCGATACTTTTTTAGATACTGCTAAAAAGGTACACATTCCCATAAAGAACGAGAGCGCCATATTGTCGATAAACGCCGCCTGAATAAACAGGTTTATATAATGTTCCATATCGCTTACTACCCTCGTTTACGCTGAATGACGTTTATTGACCAAATCATTAAGCCAATTAAGAAAAACGCACTTGGCGGTAACTTGAACATTTCATTGGCTAAATACCAGCCACCGTTTTCAACAGTCTTTAGAATTTCATGCCCAAATAAGGTGCCGCTACCCAAGAGTTCACGTACAAACGCGACGCCTAATAAGATAACGCCGTAACCCATAGCATTACCGACAGCATCAACCACGGCGAGATGCGGCGGATTCTTCATGGCAAACGCTTCTGCGCGTCCCATAATGATGCAGTTGGTAATAATCAATCCAACGAATACTGAAAGCTGACGTGATAATTCATAAGCGATGTCTTGCAATACCATATCCACGATAATCACTAATGAAGCAATAATCGTCATTTGCGCAATAATACGAACACTATTTGGGATCAGAGAACGTATGCTTGAGATAATGAGGTTTGAAAACACCAATACAAACGTCACGGCCAATGTCATCACCAATGCAGTTTGCATTGAGTTACTGACGGCCAGTGCCGAACAAACGCCAAGTACTTGCATGGCGACTGGGTTATTACTAAAAATGGGACTGGTTAAAATGTCACGAGTCGATGCAGTTTGAGTACTCATCAATTACCCCTCCGACGCTTTTAGCTTATTAAAGAACATTTCGAATCCTTGAGCGCCAAACCAAAACTGTACTGCTCGCTGAACGCCACGACCGGTCATGGTTGCACCACTAACGGCATCAACGCCATGTAAGTCGCCCGCTTTAGCCCCCCCTTTAACAATCTTAAATGAGACCTTACCGTTAGCATCAAAAATTTGCTTACCATGCCATTTATCAGTCCAATCTGGATCATTAAGAAAGTCGCCAATACCAGGGGTTTCACCATGCTCATAAAACACCACGTTTTCTATTGTATTAAAGTCGGATTGCAGCGCAACATAACCGTATATCATCGACCATAAGCCTTTACCGTAGATAGGCACCACGACGCTGGTTAACTTGCCATTGTCGTCAAACACTTTGAACACTCGCGCTTGATCAGCACGGGTCTTAATTTTTGCTTTATCTTTCTTTCTCTCTAGCTTACTCGACGTTTCTGGATTTATCGCCGCCATACGCTCGTCAAAATCAAGCACTTCGGCATTGGCTTCAACAACCCCCGTATCAAGCGATACCAACATCGATTTAACGTCTTTATCAAAAATGGCTCTAAAGTCTTTATCTGCGATATCGACATCTGCCGCGATTAATACATTACGCTTAAGTTCATCACGCTTTTTTACCAGCTTGCGCTCTTTAAGTAGCTCTGCTGTGCCAGTGATCATAAATGAGCACAGTAGGCATAGGGTCACCGTAAAAATCATGGTGCCCACAAATGAATCTTTCTTAAATGCCATTACGCTTTATTCCTCGTATTGACCTGCTTTGCACTTGTTGGCGTACGATAAAGTAGGTACTCAAATATCGCTTCCCAAAGTTTTGCTAACAACATTGCTGGCATTGCCACTGCGGGTAAGTCAGCTTTCTGATTAGGTTTAAAGGCCATTGCGTTTAAGTCTCCGTTTAATATTGGCTTTAGCCACGAGATAATCGAAGATAGGCGCCCACAAATTAGCGAACAATATTGCCAGCATCACGCCTTCAGGCATTTTGGGATTAACCACACGAATAAGCACCGTCATAAAGCCAATGAGCAGACCATAGGCCACCTTACCTTTACGGGTATAAGACGTTGTCACCGGATCGGTTGCCATAAACATCATCGCAATCGCAAAACCACCCGTGACCAAGTGCCAAGTCCATGGCATGGCAAAGAGTTCATTTTTAGACGAGCCGATAATGTTAAATAGGGTTGCTGTTACGATCATACCAGCGAGTACGCCTGCCACGATGCGCCAATCTGCAAGGCGTGTGAGGATTAAAAAGCCACCACCAATAAGTAATGCCAGCGTGCTGGTTTCACCAATTGCACCAACGGTAAAGCCGAAGAATGCGTTCCACCAATTAGGGTCGGTAAATGCTTCGTACCAAGCGTAATCTGCAAAGCTTAAATCGCCTGCAGCGGTTTGCATCAGTGTTGTTGCACCTGAGAAACCATCGACCGCAACCAATTGAGTCACCGCGGTGACTTGTGATGGATAGGCAAAGTAGATAAAGGCAAGACCTGCAAGTGCTGGGTTAAGGAAATTATATCCCATCCCTCCAAACACTTCTTTTGCCATTATTATGCCAAACGTTATCCCCATCGCGACTAACCAAAGTGGTGTCGAAACCGGTAAAATTAGCGTAAATAGCAGTGCAGTAACAAAGAAGCCTTCGTGTAACTCTTGGCCACGCACTTTAGCAAAGACCATTTCCCAAAACAGACTTACCAACAGCGCCGTTAAATAGATAGGGGCATAAAGGCTTAAACCGTAAACAAATAGGCCAAAAAAACCAGTTTGCTCTGTCATTCCGCCAAAAACAAAATTAAAGGGGATAAGCTGCCAAATATCGGAAGCCACTAGACCTGATGCAATCGCGATTTGCGCTTGTAAGCCAATATTGTACATGCCGAACAATATTGCTGGCAGTAAGCACAAGCCAACAATCGTCATGGTTCTCTTTACATCAATTGCATCACGTACATGGACTTTGCCTTTAGTGCTGCGACCATTTGCAACTAATAAAGAGTGCAAGTAGCCTCTTACTGAGCTGCCCGGTGCATAATAATCTTCTTGGATATCAGGCTTTTTATCTTGCTGACTCATCAACCTTCCCTCTCAATAATTTCTAAGCAAGCACGTAACTCTTTACCAAAGTCGTACTTACCAGGACAAACAAAGGTGCACAACGCGAGATCTTCTTCATCGAGTTCGAGTGCTCCCAAAGCTTGTGCTTCATCTGTATCTCTAACAACGAGATCGCGGACCAAGAGTGTTGGCAATATATCCAGCGGCATCACTCTATCTAATTGACCGAAAGCCATCATGGCGCGAGCCGAACCACCGGTGTGGGTGGTGAAGTCAAATAGTTTCTTAGCACCCTTAAAGCGAGATGTTACCGCTCGGGTAATTGAAAACTTCTCAGAACCGCCTCTGATCCAAGGCAAGACCTGATGTTTTGAATCTTCTTGAAGGACGCTAATTTGATTATGGAAACGACCAAGAAAGTCATGCGCACCGAATGCAGTATGCCCTGATAGCACCGAGCCAGAGACTACACGAGAGTTGCCCTCTGTGAGTTCACCGGCAACCACTTGGGATAAACATGCGCCGGTTTGAACGCGGATTAATCGAGGTTCAATCACATCTGGCCCCGCGAGTGAAACGACGCGGTCGGTATAAATTTCACCCGTTAAGAACAGCTTGCCGTAAGCGATGACATCCTGATAACCCAAATGCCAAACCGGACGCTCAATACTCGCAGATAAGATAAAGTGAATATGAGTGCCGACAAGCCCTGCTGGGTGCACGCCAGTAAAACAATGATTGCTTACATGCGCTAAATCGCTACCAGGTAGTTCTGCACCCGGCGCCTGACACAAATGGACTTTACCATCGGTTAGGTGACCCAGTACTGCGATACCGGCAGCGAAAGATTCAGCTTGTTCAGCAATAACAATACGAGGGTCTGCAGCCAATGGATTGCTATCCATTGCACTGACAAAAATACCTGAAGGCGCAGTGTCTAACTGAGGTACTCGAGAGAACGGGCGAGTACGCAGCGCTGTCCACAGACCACTGTCGACTAATTTAGATTGCACTTGGCTGCGTTCTAGCGCGGAGATATCGTGACTCATACCAAAGTTAATAGCATCACCTTGGTTACATTCAATGACGATAGATTGAAAAAGTCTACGATCGCCACGGTTGATAGCGATGACTTTACCGCTAGCAGGAGCGGTGTACTTTACGCCAATGTTCTTTTTATCTTCCAAAAGAACCTGACCTTTTTGCACGAGTTCGCCAACTTCGACTAGCATCGTCGGTTTTAGGCCAACATATTCCTCTCCGAGAAGGGCAACATGGGAGCAAGATTTGCTAGTGTTAACAACTTGCTTCGGTTCTCCTGCAATAGGCACATCAAGGCCTTTTTTCACTGTTATAACTGGGTTTGAATAACCTGTCATCACAAACATCAACCGTTAAATAATTGGATGACTAATAGTAGTTGTTTGTTAACTAATATTCCACGTTTAACATCACACTTTACGGTCGATTTCGTAACTTACATACAGAACACCCTAATCTCGAGCTACATTGACACTATTACGCTGTAATTAATTAATACAAACGTGACGTAATGTAATTTTACAACACAAAGTATTGATCACTATCAGCTCTAGAGTTGCGTTCTAAAAGACCTAAAATAGATTTTTTTTTGTAAACCGATAGAAATTTCAACAGCCGTGACATTACCCCCTCGAAATAAGTTCAAATCACTACCACAACACCAATAACTAGTCGTTTACGCTTTGCTATAAAATCCTTCTTCTTTGATGATATCTAATAAAGCGACACAAACTTGAAAGTTTACTCATGATATAAAACAGAGCACTTTTTTTGCCAGAAAAATGGCTATTTTATTGGATAACAATGATAAAAGTTGAGAATTTAGCGGTGAGTCTAGCGCTGATGTGTAGGCACCTTAAAATAGTGTTATCTAGGTTAGATATCATCAATAAAAAAGGGCAATAAATTTATTATTGCCCTTTCACAGGTTACTTTTATCGCTCCACTAGTCTATAAGCGATTTAATCGCGCTGTAGCGCAACAATAGGGTCTAACCTTGCCGCCTTTTTTGCAGGGTATAGACCAAAGCCAACCCCTATCGTCATACAAACCCCTAAGGCAAGCACAATGGCAAAAGGAGACCAAGCAACAGGCCAACCTGCGGCAGTGGAGATAACCAATGCCAGCAATAATCCAACCCCGATACCGATAATGCCACCGGTGGCTGATATTGCGATACTTTCAATAAGAAACTGACGTGCTATATCCTTGCGCTTGGCACCTAAGGCTCTTAATAGCCCTATTTCACCAGTTCTTTCTAAATATGGTCGCTAACATAATATTCATTATGCCGATGCCGCCCACAAGCAAAGAGATCCCTGCGACGCAGGCCATCACGATATTAAATATTTGTTGGGTTTTTTGATGCTGCGCTAGCAGGTCCGCTGGCACCACTACATCAAAGTCTTTTTCCCCACCATGACGGCGATTGAGCAGATGTTGCACACTTTTAGATGCCAATGTGGGGTCAATGCCGTCAACAAGTGCTAATTTAAAGGAGTCCAGCTCATCTTCTAAATGTTTAAACTGCATCTTTTTTAATGCTGTACTAAGTGGGATAAAGACTTGGTTACGCTCGCCACCCAATTTAACACCTTGAATCGTTGACTTGGTTCCCTCTTTCTCAGACAAAACTCCCACCACCGTAAACCACTGATGGTTAACTTTAACTAAACTGCCTATCGCACTGCCCTGTGGGAATAGGCTCCGTGCCGCCTCCGGCCCAAGTACGGCCACCTGCTGAAAATGCGACTCATCAGCCGCATTAAGAGTGCGACCCTCTCCTAAATCTAATGCACTTAAATCAAAGTAGCTTGGCGTTACGCCCAGTACTTTTGCATCGCTTCGACCTTTCAAACTAAACAAGCTAAATACTTTGACGTTCTTTTCTGCGCTCCAGTTTTCAACAAAAGGTAAGGTATCATTAGCACTCTCGATATCCCTTAGACTTAAGCCAATACTATGTTCGCGTATTGATTTTAATGCTTCGCCCTCAGTTGCTCTGGCGTTTACAACGAGGTTGTTCACCCCCATTGATTCAATCATCTTTAACGCTTCACGCTCAGCGCCTTCGCCGACACTGAGCATCGCGATAACCGCACCCACACCAAAAATCATGCCTAGTAAGGTTAATAGGGTACGTAACTTATGATGACGCATCTCATCGAAGGCTTGTTTAATACCGTCCCAGTAAATCAACATATTTGCCGATGGTTTATTACCCGTCATACTCGATTCCTTTTCGGCGGCGTGGTAAGGGCGATAGTATCGCCTTGTGTGAGGCCTTCGGTAATAACAGTACGATTTAAACTGCGGTTACCTGGCGCTACTTTCTGCTTTATAAAGCCTGCTGAGGTTTTTAAGTAAACCCAATACTCACCTGATTTCTGGAATAAAGCTTGATTAGGCACCGTGATGACGTTTTTAAGATCTAATGCATGAACATTGGCGTTAACTTGTCTGCCGGGTTGCATCACTTCAACCAAGGTTTTATCAATACTCACGACCATCTCAAAATAATTAACCGGACTGTCTTTCTCTTTCGCTTTTGACAAAGCATCAAGCTGGGACACGGTGCCATGTATCGGCATTTCAGGGTAAGCATCGAGATATAAAGTCACCGATTTACCCACCGCTAAACCCAATGCTTCAGACTCAAGCACATACAACTTGGCTTGCATCTTTGACGTATCAGGTAAGGTACCGATTGTCATACCGGACCACATCATATCGCCCACTACAGGTGGTACCCCGCTCCAACCTGGTTTAGCCACAAATACCCCATCATGAGGTGCGATAATCTGCATTTGATTTAGGTTATTTGAATAGCGAGTCATTTTCGCCTTATGGCCCTTCTGCTTAAGCTTAATCAACTCCTGCTCAGCTTGTGCTTGAGAACCATGCTGATCGATGCCCCAGTTATAAAACATCATTTTTGCTTCTAAATAATCTTGATTACGCATCTGGTCGATAATGTCTATCTTGGTATACACTCGCTCATCTTCGCTAAAGAAGCGGTCAGCGAGCTCGCGTTCCTGCCCCGTTAACTTAGTATCTGTTGTTAAAGTCTTATCGATAGTGTTGTCTTTCTCTGTTTGGATCTGACTGTCTAAGCCTAAGCGGTCAAAGTCCAACTTCTCCATTTCTAAGCGATAACTCTCACGTGTTGAGTCCATAGTGGCAACGACATCACCCGCTTTTACATTGCTAAAGTTATCCATGATCCACGCCAGAGATTGTGGCCCTCTAAGCCCGGATGGCACGGTTACGGTCGTTGAATTACTGGCCTCTAACTCCCCTGCTGCAGGGATATCAACCTTAAAATCGGCGGGCGCGATTTCAAGCGTCAACACGCCATCACTAGATTGTTGACTACAGCCTACGGTGCCAATTAAAAGCAATGTGCTTACCATGCTAATCGCGATACGGATTGCAGCCGAGTGGTGCCTTTTCGATGGATTATTCATGGTAACAGTACCTCATCGCCTTCATTTAAACCGGAAGCGATAACAACCTGTTCTTTTCCCATTGCCCCTAACGATACCGATTGTTTACTGTCGCTAAATAAGCCTGGGGTATACACGTAAGCATTACCCTGCTCGTAATGCACAGCATCAACAGACAGCAATAATTCTGGGATATCGTTAGCTATATCGATGCTAATTTTTGCCGTCATTCCAGGCCTCATCAAATCTGTATCCACCTCAGCAATACTGGCTACAGCATCAAAGATAACCAGAGGCACATCCTGATTCTTCACCCTAAATATGACACCAAGTTCTTTGATCTCACCATTAAAGCTTTTTTCTGGATTAGCATCTAATCGAATTTTTAGCTTCTGCCCAACCTTAACTCTACCGGCTTCAACTTCAGGAATCGTCATATTGACTTGCATATGCTTAAGGTCTGGAATGCTTAACAGCGTATCCCCATTAAACACATTTTGGCCTTCGGCGACTTTATTGCCTTGTTGATCATTGCCGTAAACGACCATGCCGCTGCGGGGGGCTATCAAGGTAAGAGATTGAATGCCTTTTTTTAGCGCGGCCACTTCGAGTTGGAACTTTTGTTTATCTCCTTCAAGCATTTTAACTCTTTGTTCAGCGCCCATGATCTCAAGTTCAATTTTCTTGTTAATCAAGCTCACTCTATCCGTTGCAATAATCGCATCACGCTGATACTTCTTTTTATCGATGACAGAGATAGTTTCATCAGAGATCTCAACTTTAAGCTGGCTTTTTTCCTGGTTCATTTTAGCTTCAGCTAGCTCTAGCTTTAGCTCCTCCAGTTTCTTTGCATTCCGAAGTTTTGATGTTGCTAGATCTTGTATGGTTGTTTCTAAACTTGCCGTTTTAACCGAAAGTCGTTGTCCCAGCTCAGAGGTGTCAAGTTGAGCAACCTGATCGCCTGCACTCACAACCCCACCTTCAGGCGCTAACATTTTAATTTGATATTGCCACACACGTCTAACCGCAGGCGGTTTTAGGTTGACCGTATTAGACGAGACTAGCTCGCCAGTCACCTCAATTTGCTGACTCAAGACACCGGTTTCAACTTGAGTAATGGCGATGTCTGAGCAACCCACTAAGAAAACACTCAATAAAGAAACACTCAATAACGATGCTTTCATGATGCATCCCTCTTAGGCTCGACTAACACACTCATTCCTGGAATAATTTTCACCCGTTCATCACCTGAAAAAGCGATCTTAACCCGAAACCAATTACTATTCCCCCAAGCGGCTTGTTTGGTTGCTTGGCGACTAATGCCTTGAACTGAGCCTTTAAGGGATATGCTTGATTGCGAGTCTAATCGAAGCTGTACCGGCTCACCAATAGTTAACCTATCAGCGTCAACCTCATTGACCCAAGCAATCACCTCTAGCTCATTCATGGCTGGAATGGTGGCGACTTGGCGGCCAATTTGAACTGAATCACCCACGGCAAATTTTTTATCTGACCAAGGATCGCGTGAATATAAAATAGGGCCATCTAGACTGGCGTTTATCTCTAACTGTTGAAGACCTTTAAGTGACTGCTCTAACTCTCTTTCAGCCCGTGTTCTATCAATCTGTAACTGTGCTATTGACGCGACTCTCTTGTCAGTGATCTCTTTCAATAACTGTGCCTTTTTAGACAGTTCAGATATTGCTTTAAGCTTATTAAATTGATTATCGGCATAATTCTTAGCCGCGATATAATCGGCAGGGATCCCAGCATCTAATTCTGCTTTTTCCAGCTCCAACCTCGCTTGTTTCAGGTCAAACTCCGCCTGCAATATTTGCGCATCCAGTTCTATCGATTGACTCTGTTCTTGCGCCGTGACTCTTAACAAGCTCGCTTCTAATTGCTCAATTCGATTTGCAATAGCACTTTTGTCAAAAATAACCACGACTTCGCCAACTTTAGCAATGCTACCCTCAGGTAGCATCCATTTGATCTGATAGCGCCAGGCATCACCGGCTTTGGGCACCATGATCGCTTGTGAGTCTACTGAGGATATTTTCCCGGTTAAAAGCAAAGGTGATAACTCTGCGGGCGATGGCGACAGTGGTGCAGTTTTGAGCAGTGTAACTGGCTTGACGGCCACTTCATTTGCTTGAGCTAGGCTTGGTGAAAGGGCCAATAAAATACACAAACTGCTTAACCCAATAATCGTATTAGGCTGCATTAGTCGCCCTCTCTTCAATTTCAACGATATCACCATCTCTCATACGAATAATTCGCTGTGCATATGCGGCAACTTCCTCTTCATGGGTCACCAAAATAATGGTTTGGCCAGCCTTATGCAATTCAGTGAAAAGGGCCATAATTTCAACTGACGTTTTACTGTCGAGCGCCCCTGTTGGTTCATCGGCAAGCAAAATGGCAGGGCGATTAACTAAAGAACGGGCGATGGCGACGCGCTGCCTTTGACCACCTGACAGCTGATTAGGACGGTGATCATGCCGAGTCTCTAAACCGACTCTTGCGAGTAACTCATGTGCATAACGAGGGTCTTGATCAGGATGATCCGAAAACCTTAAAGGCAGTAACACATTTTGTAATGCTGATAAGCGCGGTAATAAATGAAAGCTTTGAAAAACAAAGCCTATCTCTTTATTTCTAACTGCCGACAATGCGTCATCATCCAATTGAGCTACTTCTTGCTCGTTCAGGCTATAGCCTCCTGAACTTGGTTTATCTAAACAGCCGATAATATTCATCAAGGTGGACTTACCCGAACCTGAAGGCCCCATAATCGCAACGAATTCATTTTTAGCGATACTAAAGCTCACTCCATTGAGTGCTTTTACACATGTATCACCCATGGGATATTCTTTTTTTAAGTCATGGACTTCTATCATAAAAATGCTCTTTATATAGCAATTAATCAGCCGAACAATGGGCCTATCATACAACCAAAGCCCAAATGATATAGCCAGCCATTGTGAAAAAATTTGTAAATTATCGTGATATTACCGAACCACCTATCAATCGATAGTTGGCTAGTATGGTTTATCAACAGTGGGAATATGGGGGGAGGATTGTATTCGACTTAGCTTTGTTTGCATTTTTCATCCTGATTGCAGCGATCCAATCCATTTGGAACACACCTTACTCTGTAAACAACTTACTGATTATTTTTTATAAACACAACAAATAACACGATTAACAACGTGCAAATAATTCAACTCGTTTATCTATGACTGTCACCAATATAGCGCCACTCATCAGTCGTTATATAAGGTCGGCACCTCTACTATCCCAACAAAGCGCCTAATAGGGTAAGTACCGAAATTACAACAAAAAATACCCATTGGAATAGGTGTTTAAATGGCTGTTCAAGATCACTGCTAAAACCAATATAGATTTGCCATATCGCGAATAAGCCGAAATTAAGAGCAATAAACACCAACATGCCAAAGCTATGCATTTGAGAAATGGCTTCAAAAGCGCAAGCCAATAAAATAAACGTTGAAAGTAGCAGAAAGACTGAAATATAGTGAAAGACACATTGCATCACAGATTTAGCGATAGGGTCGAAAACAGCTTGCTGCATGGGCACTAAGAATTGTTGTCTGTCATAGGTAAAGTGCATGACACAAGTTAATGCAGCAATGATCCCCGCCAGTAAAAAATAAATATTCATCTCTTGCTCCGACACGATTTTTTCTTTCAAAAACAGCGCTAAAACGCTGCTTTTAAGATAGCTCATATTTTAAGGGTTACTCATACCGGATTAGACAGGGAATATCGTGGTTATCTTACAAAAAAAGAGAGCTTTCGCTCTCTTTTTATTACATCGTTGCCATGGTCCAGTAATCAAGCCGCTTATCTGGCTGACTAATCACCACTTTACACGACTCTTTATATTTCCCCATCAAAGGACCTAGGCTCTTTGAGTTAGGCATTGATGCTTTATGTTGCTCTGTAGCTGCAATAACAGCCTGATTAACATACTCTGTGCTTTGATATTTATTCGCGATTTCAACCGCTTGTTCGCCAGAGAGTTTTAATCTATCACCTACAGCTTGCATTTGTGGTGCATTCATAGCTGCAATCGCATTCGACGCTATCTGATAATATGCAGCACATTCAGTTAACTCTTTAGTCAATGCGTCTTCAGCATCGCCCGCAACAGCATTAAAAGACAATAAACCGACGGCTATTGCTAGCGTACTTGCGTAAGTGGTACCAGACATGAAAATAATCCCTTTTTATATTCGTTCGATTTAACTACTTCTACTTTAGCTTTCATTTAATATCAAGCGTAACATCAAAAAAGATGCAAAGACGCTAGGGGCTGTTGATCTTTCACGGTTGTTTTTGCCGCCGTTTATTGGCTATTTTGACAAGGCGGAGGCTATGTCGTTTAGTTATTCTCCACAAATAGCCTACAACACCGTAAAAATAGCCAAGAAGCGCGGCCCTTAGGGTTCGTTTCAATAATTTTAGTCTTTTATAACTAGAATGCGTTACGAGCTTTTCGCTTAGCCAGCTAAGTATCATCGCTCAAGCCTTGACCTAAAATCATTATTCTTTACGGTAAAAAGTCGAACAAAAACTAAGCTCGAAAGATCAACAGCCCCTAATGAACAGATTAAAAACCATTGCTTAATGTGTATGCATTTATGGGGTAGTCACATTGAGTTTGTTACGCAAAGCGGTTTTTACCTCACCCCATTCAGAGTCAATAATTGAGTAAACGACTGTATCTCTTATAGTACCATTCTCTAAAATTTGATGGTTGCGCAAAATACCATCTTGATTCGCCCCTAAACGACAAATCGCCTGCCGTGACACTTCATTCTGAATATGAGTTCTAAACTCTACCGCGATAACATCCAATGTTTCAAAGGCATAGGCTAACAGCAGCAACTTACACTCGGTATTCACTGCAGTGCGTTGCACACTTTTAGCATACCAAGTATGGCCGATTTCAAGACGTCGATGATTTTGCTGCCAATGACAGATCCGTGTGCAACCGACAATGGCTCCCGAGTGACGATCTCGAACCGCAAATGCCAGTGTTTCCCCTTTTTCTTCGGCTAAAAGAGCTTGGCTAATATAATCGTTCACATCGTCGGGATGAGGGACTTTGGTAAACCACAGTTGCCAAAGCTCACCATCACAAACAGCAATACTCAATGCTGGAGCATGCGCTAACGTTAAAGGTTCTAAAACAACGTGTTCGCCCACCAGCGCGTTGTCATTCACTTGTTGTGCGTTCAACTCAACCTCCTTTTAAATTGTTGTCACTAACTTAGCATGGTTGCTCATCCACTATAAATATCGAGCGAACCCCATCCCCTCTTTCACCGGCTTAGTTGTTGCTTTCAGTGCTGGAGTCCCGATATAAAGGAAGCCAACAATCTGATCCGTCTGTTCAAGATCAAGTAATTGATGCACATTTTTATCAAAGGCTAAGGCGCCAGTTCGCCATATTCCGCCCAGGCCCTGGGCAAATACAGCTTGCTGCATTGCCATCGCCGCGCAACCTGCTGCAAGCTGTTGTTCAAATGCCGGAACTTTAGGGTGCTGCTTTACTTTAGCCACCACAGTGATAACCATAGGGGCTCTTAAAGGCATGTTCTTTGTTTTATTGATAACATCTTCTTCTGCACCATTTAATGCTGACGCTTCAGCAAAAACGTTCCCTAGTTTCTCAAGCCCACCACCCGTCGCAATGATAAACTCCCATGGCGTCAAACCACCATGGTCGGGTACTCGTGCCGCAGCATCTAAAATAGTCTTAAGCTGGTCGTCTGATGGGCCTGGCGCGATAAGGCGTGGCGCGGATTGTCTGGTCAATAAAAGGGTTAATGCGTCCAACGGATCATCCTTAATAAATTGCGATTAATAATTGCTTGCGTTGAGAGTATCAAGCTCCCAAAAAAAATCCCACCTATTTGGTGGGATTTAATAAAGTGAGCTCGTTGGCAGCGTTAAGCAATGCCGTTTTTCTTCGCAATGTAATAATCAAGACTGGTATATCGGCCGCCCCCCATAAATACCAGAGCCACCAACATAAAGAGGTAAGTTATCGCAAACTCAATGCCATTATTCAGTACCACAATATTACCTGAACTGGTTAGCCACTCATAATTCCCGTTCTGTTGTAGCAGTTCTTTAGCGCGTTCAAGCTTTTCTGTCGATGCCAGCACCTTGTCGTTTGCTAACCATGAACTCGCATCCGCTATTGCTAACCAGCCGTTATCCCAATGAACCGCAAAAGCGGCAACTAACATAGTAATTGATAATGGGATTGCGATTAAACGAGTCGCTAAACCAAGAATGAGTAAGCCACCGCCGACAAATTCAGTACCCGCTGCTAATACGACCATCACTTCAGGGAATGGCAGACCAAGTCCCCAATCAGGATTACCAAACCAAGCCGCTGTGTCACCAAAATGAGAGAGTTTGTTATAACCCGCCTGCATTAATACCGGCGCGAGATAAAGTCGTAGTGCCAACGGTGCAATACCTTCAGCATAGCGAATGGTGTTTAGAAATTTTTGATATAGTTGTCCAAGTAGCATGTCGATCCCTCTTTAAATTCCATTAATCCATTAGACCTTAACAAACATAACAATCTTTCAACTGTAGTTGATAAAAATTGTCCTGCTACAATAATATCAAGATGTTAAGGTTAAATATCTTCACTGATTTCAGTAAGCTCTCTAATGAGTGTATTCAATTTTTTTTCAAAACGCTGTTTTTGTTTTTCACTTGTTAAACGGTTTAGTTTGATCAGTAGCTCACCGAACCTTGCCGTGTTGTCATCCAATTTTGTCTGATAGGCTTTTGATTTCAGCGTATCAGGCTGAGTCATTAGCAACCTTAAGCTATGTGACAACGCTTTTTGGTTTTGCCTATTTTTTAATGCTTGTGAGAATAAACGGATCCAATCATGACGGTATTCAAGCCACATATCTAACGTATCCCCGCGCTCAACATTGTAAGTATGTATTGCTGTTTTTTGCGACGGCAAGAGTTTTCCAACCCATTTTCCAACCCGTTTCTCTATTCGCTCATCAGCCATTTCAATCAATTGCGATTGACTCTTGCCAAGGTACTTCTCATTTAACTCTTTTTCTTCGACTCTTAGATGAGCAATCACCTGTTTAACTTGCTCATCTGAGAAAGAACTTATGATTGGGATTAACGATGGCTCAACAAAATCAAACACTCGAATCCAATGTGCTTTGGCCGAACGCACATGATCACTCCAAGATTGTGTACTAAAACGTTGATGATTGATTTCAGCCCCGAGCAGGGCTAACTGATCTCTATAGCGGGGCATTTCTTGTGTCCGATGCCACACTAAAAATGTATCTAACGCCAATTCAAATTGCTTGCCCTGCTGGTCATCTAATGTCACGAACTCCTCGAGTTTCCACTCAATAGCCCAATCCAAAAAGTAATAACCGACTTTGGTGGAGCAGCCAATTAAGCTAATAGACAACAATCCCCATAAAATCACTTTTTTCATATCTCTCCCCAACCGTTAATATCAACCTAGCACAGAATATGCGCAATCGTATGAACGGTTACAAAGTGTCAATAAAGGGAGTTTACAAGGTCGCGTTGGATATATTGGCAGGTTTACGGCGTAAAGGGTCTTGAATTATGAACAACTGGCAATAAGATGCTGGTATTGCTCGGCGCAAATAAGATAATTACTCGATTGTTCATTAGAGGATATTGGTTGGCTGTTTTCATCAAATGCTAGAATATTATCAAACGCCATTTGCAGCGCCCAACAGACAGCAAAAACCCAATAGAGATCAACGGCTGCGGGTACAGCATCCGCTGCGTGTTGATTCAAATTACCTTGCTGTCGCAGATAATTTGCTATCAACCAATGCCGCTGTTTCGACGACAAGGAATGACTCGCGATCACTGAGGCTAGATCGCATAATGGATGCGAGCTACAGGCATATTCAAAGTCGATGCAATGGAGCTTGTTTTGCCCGATTAATATGTTAAATGGATTTAAATCACGGTGGCTAAACTGCAAATTAACCAAGCACTGTTCAAGAGTGTCTAACATTGAATTAATTGCATCAGTCTGTGTGATTAAACAATCAAACTGTTGTAACCAAGGCTCAATATTTGGATGAATATCACTGTCTTTATTCAGTAATTGTTGCTGCATTTGGCACAAGCGGGCGTGATATATCTGCCATTGTTTATCCACTGTGATGACATTTTTAGGGGGAGGCAACTGTTTTAAACCATTGAGTAATTGCAGTAACAATTGTTCTGCACCCGGCCAATTCTCTTGGGTATGGGTAACAGGGTGAGCCCCATTCGCACTTATAAGCTCACTCCAGCTACGGTGGTGCTGTTGGGATAAGAACTCACTCAAATAAAATTGCTTATCAGGGCTGATATAGACCATCTTAGGCGCCAGGTTAGCATCGCTTGCAGAGCGCCAAGCATACACTTCACTGTCTCGGTCACAGATTTGAGAGCTAGCCCAGCTGTTAAGCCTAAGCACCCACTCAGACTCTACGGCCTTACTCGGGTGTAATCCGCGAACATAATAGTTTTGATTGCTCAAACCTTGCGTTAAAGGGGCTATAACACTTACCCGAGTCAAACCTGACAGAGTCAAATAGCGAGCTAAGTCTTGCTTAAGCGAGTCACTCAACTTAAGCCGCTCCTGCCAGTACAACCATACTGTCACTTGGCCGTTGCGTTTTCATTTGATTGCGCCACATAAAGTAACCAAACACCACCATAACGACATAGAACACAAAGAGCACTGACGTTAACATCAGTCCCTTGCTTACATACAAGTAGATAGACACAGCATCAATAACAAACCAATAGATCCAGTTTTCCAACACTTTTTTAGCCACTAAAAAAGTTGTCATCACTGCAAAACAGGTCGTTGCGGCGTCCAAATAGGGAAATGAGGCTTGAGTTTGTGTTGCCATAAAGTAGCCAATAATCAACGCCAACAATGTGGTACTCGCAATCAATTTAAGGTGAGTCGACAGTCGCCATGAAACAATTTTAACCCCATCATGGCCATTGCCTCCTTTGGTCCACAACCAATAGCCATAAACCGCCATCGCCATGTAGTATATGTTAAGAACCGATTCCATCAGTAACGACACTTTCCAAAACAACACCGTATAAATTGCTGTACTGGTTAATGCCGCAGGCCAACACCATACACTCCCTTTCATTGCGAGTATCAAATAGGCCAGCGCCAGCAATACAGCAACCGCTTCCCACGCTGTTAGGGCTTGCGCCTCACCAAATGCTGAAGTAAAACTGTCGACTAACGATAGCCAGAAATCTGCCATTGACTTAAGTCTCTCTATTAAAAATATATACGATTAAAAGCCCAAAATAAAAAGCCCAAATAAAAAGCCACAAAGTATCGATAACACCCTGTGGCTAATTGTCATTACGGCTGTGGCTTATATTACTTTAGCTTAGTTATTCACTGTGGCTTAAGTCGAGCTCACCACCAATAAATTTACATACAAATACCGCTTTGCCCCACTTTTCGTGGGCCGCTTCCATCTCTGTTGCCAACATTGCCATCACCTCGGCGTACTCACCGCACACCTGTGTTGCCATAGCGTTAGTCACACGTTGGATATTGTCATAGGTATCGACCCGGCCTATAAACCATCTTATTGGATCTAAATAATTGTCTTGTAGTGGGTAGCAACTAATTTCTGCCGTTAACTTCATTTTTGACCTCAAGCATTTATTGTTGGTAACAATATTAAAGAGTAATAACTATTTATTAATTAGGATTTACATAAACTTAACGTTTAAAGTAACCCCTAGTTGGCGTGGATCACCATAGCGTACATATTGCTTATCTGCCCAGCCTAAATCTGGCTCGTTGCCAAAATAGAAGCCTCGAACGCCGTATTTTTCATCAAATAGGTTACGTCCCCAGAGATATGCAGACCACATGTCAGCTTCGTAACCTATTTTGGCGTTAAAAATTTGGTATGCATCTGATGTAGACTCGTTACTATCCGAGTAATAAAAATCACTCTTACCACTGGCATTCACGTTAGCAAACCAACCAGCATCGTTGCGATAAGTCGCGCCAACACTAAAGGTAAAGTTAGGGGAATGCGCTAGCTCACGGCCAGAAAGATCGACTACGGTGCCATATTTATCTTCGTACTCGTAATCACCATAAGCGGTTTCTAACCAACCTAAACTGGTGTAAAGCTTTAGGTTATCGGTTGCATACCAGTTGCCGTCAAGCTCAGCACCATAGTTATGAGAACTGCCTGCATTTTCGGTAAAGAGAATAAAATTCCCCTCTTCGCCAGGTACTGTCGATTGTTGCGATGCCGCGACTTGTTGATCTTGTCTATCCATAAAGAATACCGACAGATTAGTGCTTGCTTGACCATCAAACCAAACCGACTTCAAACCCACTTCGTAGTTATAAAGAATTTCAGTGTCGTACTCTTTTTTATCGGCGAGTTCACTCGGCAGTGACATATTAAAGCCACCCGCTTTATAGCCTCTCGCCACGCGGATATATGACTCGTGGTTTTCACCGAGTGCTTTGCTTAACGCAATATGCCCGCCCCACATGGTTTCGCTTGGCTTAAATTCGTCGCCATCTGAATCACTGTATTCACTATCTCGACGCTCTGTCCGCAGTCCTACCGACAAAGCATAGCCCGAACCTAGGTCTGAATCTAATTGACCAAATAACGCATAGTTTTGCGCCTCGTATTCCGCACTTAACTGACTATAAGTATCCATAGTCTCATTGTCTTCTTGTAGATCCATTGCGTATACACCGACGAGCCAGTCAGTACTGCCCGCAAATATACGGCCTGATTCAGTTGAAGCTAACCTAAACTCTTGCGTGATGGTCTGCCTGTCGCCTTTCTTATCCCAGTTATACTCATATTCACAAGGGCTACCATCGCAATCTCGACTGTCCCAATAATCAGGGTTAGCCCAGTCACCGTCATAGTTATGGTGAGTTTTTGACTGTGCCAGAGAGGTTAATGAAGTCAGTTCAACATTTTCAGCACCAGTGTAAATAAACTTTAAAACGGTGCCGTTAGTACGTTGCTTATCAACGCCAGGTGCATCCGTTAACGTATCAAAACCGTTATTATCTAATGTCCAAGCATCATATCCATTATCGTAATTTGCATGTAAGTAAGTCAGGTCAATTTCTAGTTCTTCAGTCGCGTACCAACGTAATTTTGCGCGACCAGTGAATTCATCACGGTTATTAGTATCGCTCTCACCAAGATAAAGATTATCTCGATAACCATCTTGCTGATGCTGTTGCAGCGACACACGGTAAAGCAAGTTTCCAGAATCGGTTAATGGACCCGAGCTAAAACCACTAAAGGTCTGTAAATTATCATCGCCTAGCGAGATCTCTGCACCATTTTCAAATACGTCGGTAGGATCATTACTTTTAAGGTAGATAAGACCTGCTAACGCATTAGCGCCATAACGTGTACCTTGAGGACCGCGTAATACTTCAACTTGTTGTAAGTCGTACATGCTTGAAGCCATGCCTAAACCGGACAAATCGATATCATCAACGATAAAGCCAACAGAGGAGTTAGGTGCGCCTTGATACTCTTCTTGCTCACCGACACCACGAATTTGGAAGTATTTGGGTCTTGAGCTACCACCGGACCAGTTGAAATTAGCAATTGAGTTTAAGATATCTTCAAAGTGCTGTGCACCTTCATCCTCAATTTGCTGCTGATCAATAACGGTGACGCTTGATGGCATTTTTTCTAGCGATGTGCCCCGAAAATCAGATGTCACAACCATGACTTCCATCTCATCAACAGGTGTTTCTGAGTCAGTATTGGCAAACGTAGGTGATGAAACTAGCGCAGCCATGACGGCAACCGCTATAGGAGAATAAGTTTTTAGATTTAACATAGGACCTCAAATTAAAATTTTGAGATCCGGCAACATAAAGAAGCGTTCGGGAAATGAATTGTGGCCCATTCCTACGCCGGTATTAGCCGGATCAGGTTCTAAGGGTTCGTTTTTCAACATCTCAGTTAAAATCCACAATATCCAACTTATGGTTTATAGACTTTAACACCCCTTGGCGCGGCCGATTATACATGAATTTCACAAACTGATGACAGTCTTCTTAACGTTTACAATCTTTATGCATAAAAAAACGTCAGCTTTGCTGACGTTTTCATAACAAATATAATTTCTAATCATCTACATATTAATTTGAAAAGGCTTTTCTTACATATAGCTCAAAGCGAGTTGCGTTAACATTAGGCGCAACCGCTGATACTTGTAGCTGCTGCTTGCCATGCAATTTTACTGACTTCCAGCTTACGCCTTCATCATCAATCGTCATGCCACTGGTATCAAACCAAGTGAATTTATACTGCAAGCGCAAGTCAGTAGAGACCTGACTAATAATCGTGCCCGTGCCTTGTAAAAAACCACCTTCAGGGCGCGCCATTACACTTCCTACGGTGACTTCTTTACCAAAGCTGTTGTTATCAACACGCACTTCACCTTTAGAACCCACCATTAAGCCTGCTGTGTGTGGTGCACAAGCCGCGACAATCAACGCTGTAAATAAGCCTAAAATCAATTTTTTCATTTTGTTCCCTAGAATAAAATCATTCAGTGTTAATACAAGGATAGCTAAGTTAATCTATTAAAAAATGGGCTCTTGCCGTCGCAATCAAGTGTTTACGATTAGTCTGCCAACAAGTAATGCTCACGTTAGCGACTCGTCGACCTTGGCGAGTGATCTTACATTCAGCAAAGCTACCTTTATGGTAGCCAGCTCTGAGATAATCAATTGAGAAATCAACTACTTTTGGTACTTTAGTGGTCTGCATAAAGACCATTAGCTGCACAATGGCTGACATTTCCATAAAACCTGCGATAACACCACCATGCAGTGCAGGTAGTACTGGGTTACCGATATTATCATCTTTTGCTGGCAGCTTAAAAACCAGTTCATCGCCAAAACGCTCAACACCCATTCCAATAAACTGGGCGTAAGGCACATGTTCAAGCAAGTGACCAAAATCATTTAGTTCCGTTGCTTTTCGTACGATACTTTTGAAATCTAACTTTGTCGCATCAGATTCTGAATGACTCGGGTTAGTCATGACGCGGCTCTCCCATCAGTGCTTGTCTAAACTCTTCGCCAACCATTTCTGGACTAATTCGCATAAACGAGCCTACCGCATTAGCAATGGGATCATCGATTGAATCTTGGTAAGCAATAGCACGAGTAAAAGCGACGCTAGATGACAATTTATAACACTCTGCAAAACCATAGACTGGCTTAAACGGTTCAGCAGGTTTCATGTAATCAACTCGCAGATCAAGCGTTGGTGAGATCTCCAAAGCACCAAACTGATCAAAAATAGAACACACGACAGCGCAGCCACTGGCCGTATCCATCAATGTTGTTATCACTCCACCGTGGATCACACCAGTGTCTGGGTAACCAACAAGTTGAGGATCATAAGGCAGCTCAATGAGCACATGTTTATCACTGCCCTCTAACACCTTAAGCTTTAATTTTTGGCACTGAGTAAGTTGCCCAACAAATCGACTTGCCATCTCCGTTAACGGAAAAACATCGGCAGCTTTTTTCATCGTTTTTGACTCAACATAGGGCCTAAAGAGTGGCCTCCGACTAAATGCATGTGAATATGGAAAACCTCTTGGCCTGCGTGTTCATTACAGTTCAAGATCACGCGATAACCGTCTTCTGCTATCCCTTCCTCGCGAGCCAGTTTGGCCGCAACAGACATCATTCTTCCCAACGCTTTCTCATCGGAAGCCTTAATATCATTTATTGTCGGGATCAGATGGTTAGGAATAATCAATATATGCGTCGGTGCTTGTGCACTGATATCTCTAAATGCAGTCACTAGCTCATCTTGAAATAGGATATCTGCTGGAATTTCACGTCGAATAATTTTGCTGAATATGGTTTCTTCGGCCATTTTATTGCTCTCATAAGAATAAGTTAAACCTAGTATACTCGAAAAACGGCATCTGGCGATTCGCGTTTTTATGCGTTAAAAAGTCTATTTGCAATGATTTGAGTGCCAATTGAACAGCTGTATACACAATATGATTGACTTTAGGACCATATCCATTTTAAATAAATAAAAAATTACAGGACTCATCATGCTCACCGCTAAAGAAACCGCACTGCTTAATGCTGCCGCCGAGCTGATAAAAGAAAATGGCATGATCGCGCTCAATATGTCCGACGTTCACAAAAGAGCTGGTTACTCACGCGCTGCTCAATATCAGTCATTCAGTGACAAAAACTCACTACTTGCCGCACTTAGCATGCGTGAACTGGTGTTGAATACGTATGCGTTAGAAGAACAGCGTTACTCAGATCTTAGCGGGGATTTTTCAGTTGTTTTAAGACCTGTTGTGTATCGTTACCTCAAATTATCAGATCGACTTATGATTGACTCAGCTTTTAACAATATGCTTAAAGAAGTGAGAAAGTTACCTGATGAAGAGCAATTTATATTTTGGAAAAGAGGCTTTGAATTTTTAAACAGTGAACGTGAGCAAGACAAGTAATATTAGATTTGGTGCTCGTTATATGTACATGGCCAAAACAACACCGCTTTCCGTTGATTTGGCCCATAGATTATCCAAGTTAACTCTGTTCCTTAATCAGGTAAACAACGCCATCTTTTTCATAAACATTTTTAACTTCATTACCTTCCCCAAGCACCACCACTTTATCGCCTTTATTGGTTACCGCATTACCGGCAGCATCTAGCACAATAGCTAAGCCTAATGCTGAAAGCAGTGGCGTATGATAAGCATGGTAATGAAGATGACTTCTAGGAATGACAATCACTTTTGCACGTTTATAGGACTTGTAGGGCTTATTAACTTTCTGGCATTTCACTCCACCCGCCCTATCACAACCGACAGTGGCCGCCTCAGCAAAAAACATTACCGATAAAATAGTAATAACCAACATAATAACTTTAATCATATTCATCTCTTTCGATCTCATAGTTTAACCACGAAAGCGATAATACCAAATGAATACACAACTGTATAGCAATGAGTTTAGTTGTGATGGTAGTGATAAAAAAGGCACTTAAGTTGAGCGCCTAACAATATCAGTAAAGTCAATGAGAGCTTAATCCCATTGAAGAGATTTATTGAATGACTTCATGGGTATTCATTTGTGCCCAAGCGATTGCTTGGCCGCGGCTAGAAACTCCAATTTTTCTAAAAGCACGATATAAATGGGTTTTAATCGTACTTTCACTCACAAATAGTTGATTGGCAATATCAATGTTGGTACTCCCTGAACGCAGGACCTGCAGTACTTCACGTTCTCGGATAGTCAGAGCGTCTGACTCTTCATCAGTACTGACGTTATGAACATCTTGTTGATTAAAATCGTCTGGAATACAAGTTAACCCCTGAACTATTTTGGCCATGCCTAAACCAATAGTGTCTAATGAGGCGCCCGAATAGAATAGACCCGCTGTAATATTGCTTTGAACTAAGAATTTGGCATCTACTTGTTGAGGATAATGCAGGAACACAACCCGAGCCCCACTCCTCTCTTTATCTAACCTTCGTTGAATTTGATAGGCTTTTGGGATATCTACACTAGAGAGATCAATAATGACCAGACTTACTCTGTTTTCAGTAAAATAATCGATAACATTATCTGGAATAACATTATGAATTTTAACTAAAAATTGTTGAGGCCATCGAGTATTGAGCAGATCGACTAATATTTGTGATCGGGTTACAATAACCCAGTGCATAACTTTAAACATTTAACTCTCCATGTTTATATGGTAACCATCCTTGTATCTATTAGTGTAATACAAAATTCAAATAATGAACTAACGAAAGAAATTCAGCATTGAATATTTATAATTTTCATACTATTTTTGCTATCGAAAATCCAGATTGTATACCTCCATAGTCTGTTAATAAAATACGCTCGTCGCTGTTATAAGCCCTCTTCCTTTGAGACGTCAATTCATTCAAAAATATAGCAAGCCAATCTTGAGTACAACTCAAGATATAACCCATCTTAAAACAGGGCAAGTAGTACGGCCAACAACCCAAAAAATACAGTCAAACATTGCCAAAAAAGCAATGGTTGACGATCAATCAACGGCGATTTCACGGCTGATTGCTGCCAATGTGTTACCGGCTGAGTCATCTCAAACAACCATTCACGGCTGTCAGCTTGACGCTGCTCTGGCGCAACACTAAGCCCCTTTTTAAGGGCTTTATCCATCCAGATTGGCACCAGCGGATTAATGTCATAACTGGGGGTATACTTAAGCCGTAAAAAATCCTGTTTTGTTTTACAGTGCGACTGCTTTCCATCGAAGGGTAATCGACCCGTTAACATCTCAAACGCTATGACCGCAATAGAATAAAGATCCGCTTTTTGATTAACTTGATAACCCAATATGCTCTCTGGGGCTGAATAATCTGCAGTACCCAAAATTAGGTCTCGTGGTAAGGGGCTGGTGATCTCAGCAATACCTTTAATAAAACAGGCGCCAAAATCGATGATCTTCAGCCGCCTCTCATTGGTCAACATTAAATTGTCTGGCTTAAGGTCTTGGTGCAGTGTTTCTTTACGATGAAATGCTCGTACCCCCGCCTCTAGCTGTTTTAACAGCTCTAATACCTCTTGAACTTCAGGTGCTGGATTGTGTTTAATCCATTGACTCAACGAATGACCTGCAAGGTATTCGGTTAAATAGTAGAGTGCCGACTTCTCTCTATCTCGATCGATTATCGACACCACATAAGGGCTATTAATACGTTTGCCAATCCAGCTTTCAAGCAGAAATCGCTCTATGTAGGCCGCATCATCTAAATAGTTGATAGACGGTGTTTTCATACACATCAAACTCCCTAGCTCATTTTTAACTAAATAGACTTGGCTCCTCTGGCTTTCGTGCAACACATCAACCACCTTGTAACCGTCTAACGTCATACCAATGCTGAGCGGTGGTGGAAATGGCAGTTTAGATAGGCTTTGATAAACCTCATCAATGTTTTTATCCGGTAAGGCCTCGATATGCAGCAGTTGGCAACTAGCGTTATCCTGAGAACGGTAATTGAACGCGTTATCAACCATCGCCATACAAAACTGATCACAATCTTCATCGGTAAATCCAGCACTTTTCCCTGCATCATAACGACTTTGGGAAAACTGCTGCAGTCTTGCCTCAATTTCGACGTCGGTAATGACATCATGCACACCATCTGTGGTGAGCAAATACAGATCGTCCTTGGCTATTGCTAACATTCGGTAATCTACGTCAACGTTGACATCTAACCCCATGGCTCGGGCCAGGTACTGCTGGTTTTTCCCCACAAGGCTGGTGTGATCATGGCTAAGTTTATCAAGCGTGCCATCGCGGTAACGGTAAACTCTTGAGTCCCCAACATGAAACATATGTAGATGGCAGGATTTAAAGACTAATGCGCTAAAGGTACATACGTAGCCCCGCCTGGCATCGCGGTAATCTTGCCCTAATCCGTAAAGCCATCGATTCAGTGCCGTTAATACTTGAGTACTAGACTTTTCTACCGACCAAAGATCAGGAGTCGAGTAGTAATCCGCGAGGAAATTACTCACACTAATAGCGGAGGCGGCAGCGCCACTTTCGGCCGTACTCACGCCATCACTTATTGCAGCAACAGCCCCCTTAGTTGTGAGCATGAGCCCACTTGGAATACGGATCCCAATAGCATCCTCATTTG
The DNA here is from genome assembly GCF_002836075.1 of Shewanella sp. GutDb-MelDb. Taxonomy (NCBI): domain Bacteria; kingdom Pseudomonadati; phylum Pseudomonadota; class Gammaproteobacteria; order Alteromonadales; family Shewanellaceae; genus Shewanella; species Shewanella sp. GutDb-MelDb. The sequence continues at coordinate 47,962 of NZ_PJBM01000226.1, forward strand.
TGGCTTTAATGCCCTTATCAGAATACTGACCAGCCGCTATCATTAAGCCGTTAGCAGGTTTTAATGAGGCTATAGTATTGCTATCTTTGAAGAGTTCATCCGTTTTATCCAAGGTCTGCCTAGCCATGTTCAATAAACTCATGATTAGTTGACGCTAATCAAGGTAACTTCACCTTTCTCATTTACTTCCGCGATATGGCCTTTGGGCTCGGTCATCAGGAACAATGTAAAAAAGCCAAATAGCGCACTAGCCGCAATAATGTAGAAGAATGTTTGCGTTGATACCATTGAATAAGCGGTTAAAAAGAACACTGCGCCCACATTGCCATATGCTCCAGTCATACCAGCTATCTGGCCAGTCAAACGGCGCTTAATCAGTGGCACAGCCGCGAATACAGCGCCCTCTCCAGCTTGAACGAAAAACGAGCAAGCCATCACCATCAAGATCGCTAAAGGCAATGCCCAGCTACCATCAATTTGCGCAACTCCTAAATAGCCGATGGCGAGTCCTGCCGTTAAAATCAATAACGTTGATTTGCGGCCAAAACGGTCACTTAACCAACCTCCTCCAGGACGAGACATTAAATTCATAAAGGCATATGAAGACGCCACCATTCCCGCTTGAGCAAAACCAAGCTCAAATGTCTCGGCAAAGAAAAGCGGCAACATAGAAACAACTGCCAGTTCAGAGCCAAATGTTGAAAAGTACAATACATTGAGCACTGCCACCTGCTTAAACTCGTAGCGTTCAAACTCTGGGATCGTGCCAGTAAACACTTGTTTGTTAACTTGATAAGTCTGATATACGTCAATGATAAATATGGCGATAAGTAGCGCATAAATGCCATTGGTGACTTGTTGGCTAAACATCACTACGCCGGTGGGTGACAATTTCCAAGCCAGCAATGCTAACGTGGCATACATAGGCACTTTCATGATCAGTAACAACACAAAATCGCCCTTACTAGTGACTTCCAGTGCCCCCGCCTTTTTCGGTTTAAAGTAGGTTGAGCCTTTAGGAGTATCTGTCACATTAAAATAGTAGATAAATGCAAAACCTAAGCTCATCAAACCGGTAAGACCAATGGCATAGCGCCATCCATCTGGCCCTCCAAATGCTAATGCTATCGTAGGCAACGTAAAGGCGGCTGCCGCTGAACCAAAGTTCCCCCAACCACCATAGATCCCTTCTGCAGTACCTAACTCCTTCGCAGGGAACCATTCACTGACCATGCGAATACCGACAACAAAACCTGCGCCAATAAAACCAAGGAGGAAACGTGCTAATGCCAGTTGCTCGAAAGTCGTCCCCAAAGCAAACATAAAGCAAGGGATAGAGCAAAAGCCAAGTAGTAAGGAGTAAACCAATCTGGGTCCATACTTATCGGTCACCATACCGATCAATACTCGAGCCGGGATAGTTAAGGCGACATTGAGAATAAGCAGGGTCTTTATTTGCGATGTCGTCAGCCCAATACTTTCAGCAATCACCCCTAGCAGAGGCGCCGCATTAAACCAAACCATAAAGGTAATGAAAAATGCCATCCAGCTTAGGTGCATCATTTTCATTTTTCCTGAAAACGAAAACAGCTTAAATGTTGACTGACTTACATTGTTATTACTCATACTGTCCTTGAACATAATAGCGACCTCATCCTTAAGCTAATGCACGCGCCAGGACGTTGCCCGACTGACGTTTGATTTCAAAAATATCGACACTTAGCGCTTCATTTTCCAAACACTGGCCAGTCGTTAAACTGTAATGTTGCTTATGAATTGGGGAGGCGACAAACAGCTCATTATTGAGTTCACACAATAGTCCACGCGACAGCACGCTAACCCCGGTAGCGGGATCAATATTATCTATCGCGAATATTCCCGCTTCTCCCAAATGAAATACCGCAACAGCTCGACCAGCAACCCAAGCGGCAACCCCTCTTTTTGCCGGCAGTACCGACTCTTCGCAAATAGTGACCCAACTCATACCAACGCCTCCTCGTTATCCAATAGGGTGATAGCAATATTGCCAGCCCCTGACTCACGGTTATTTATCGCAGCAAAAGTCTGCACATCTGATGTTATTGGGAATTTTTGTTCACGTTGATATTGATAGTGTTTTTCAGCGTTCATCGGCGCCTCTTCTGGATTAACAAACTCACTAAAGCGCTGCAAAAAAACGTCATCTTGTAAGCTGGTTTTCCATTCACACTGATAATTAGCCACCACTTTATCCATCTGCTGCTCTAATTCATGATTTACACCTAGTGCGTCATCAATGATCACCGACTGCAAATACTCAAGCCCACCAGCAAGTGACTCCATCCACACTGAAGTGCGTTGTAGTCGAGCGGCTGTTTTGGTGTAGAACATCAGTACACGGTCGATGTACTGAACTAATTGTTCAGTAGAAAGATCAGTGGCAAATAGATCACCGTGTCTTGGTCGCATGCCGCCATTACCACACACAAACAGGTTCCATCCTTTTTCAGTGGCTATCACACCGATATCTTTACTTTGTGCTTCGGCGCACTCTCTTGTGCAGCCCGACACGGCAAACTTAATCTTATGGGGAGAACGCAGACCCTTATATCGATGCTCCAACGCAATCGCTAACCCGACAGCATCTTGCACACCATATCGACACCAAGTACTGCCAACACATGATTTAACCGTCCGCAATGACTTGCCATAGGCATGTCCGGTCTCGAACCCTTGTGCTATCAGTTCTGACCAAATCGCGGGTAGGTCTGAAAGTTGTGCGCCAAACATGTCTATCCGCTGCCCACCGGTGATCTTGGTATAGAGATCATATCGTTTGGCAATTTGCCCCATAGCAATTAACTTGTCTGGGGTGATCTCCCCTCCAGGAACTCTTGGCACCACCGAGTAGCTGCCATTTTTTTGTAGATTACCCAAATAGGCGTCATTACTGTCTTGCAGTGCCACATGCTTTTCATTAAGCACATACTGATTTTCAAGCGAAGCAAAAATAGAGGCGGCAACAGGTTTGCAAATATCACAACCCAGTGCTAATGGTGAGGCATTCTCGACAGCGTGCTGTTGGTACAAGTGTTCGAAGTCTTTAATATCTTCAACCTGGCATAGGTGAAATAGCGCCTGACGGTCATGATCAAAATGACAACAGATCCCGGAGTCCGTTTCTAACCCTTGCGCCTGCATCGTTTGATCAATGATCTGCTGTACCAAAGCAGAACAACCACCACAACCAGAAGCCGCTTTGGTACAGCTCTTTACCTCAGCCAATTGATGATTACCCGCTATCACCTGTTCAACAATATCGGCCTTGGTCACCTGATGGCACGAACACACTATGGCGTTGTCTTTTAGCGTTAGTGGCGCAGACTCATCCGCTAGCAATAAGGTTACTGCTGGCTCTTCAAGTGCTTCACCGCTCAAGTATTGACTGAGCAAAAGGCTATATTCATCGACGTTACCGACAAGCACTGCGCCGCGAAGATAAAGACCCGTTTCGTCAAGCCACAGCTTTTTGTAGACGCCCGCTTGTACGTCACTCAACTCAACATATTGTGCTTTATCAAAGCCTCGACTTTCGCCAATTGACGCCACATCAACACCCAGTAGCTTTAACTTGGTGCTCATGTCTGCCCCCGAAAATGTCAAAGGGGCCACCGATAAGCCCGGCATTAGCGGCGTAATTTGTGACAAGGCCACTTTTGCCATTTGATATCCAGGGGCCACTAAGCCAAATATCTTTTGTTGCCATAAAGCGCATTCGCCTATCGCATACACATCATTAACAGAGGTCTGGCAGTTATCATCAATAACGATGCCACCTCGCTCACCTACGCTGATATGACTGTTTCTTGCCAATGTATCTTGAGGTCGAATACCCGCAGAAAATACAATCATGTCCGTTTCTAAAAAGCTTCCATCACTGAATTTAAGCCGATGTTGTGCAGTCTCCCCATCGACAATTTCTTCAGTGGCTTTACTTAAATGGACGCCAAGCCCTAACGCTTCGATTTTCTGCTTCAGTAGCTCACCGCCTTTATCGTTTAACTGAACTGACATCAGTTGCGGTGCAAATTCAACGATATGTGTCTTTAAGCCTAATGCGCTCAACGCATTAGCCGCCTCAAGCCCGAGTAGACCCCCACCGATCACGACCCCAGAGCTGGCATTGAGCGCTGCTTGCTCTATTGCTTCTAGATCGTCAATCGTGCGGTAAACCATACAATCGCGGCGATCATTGCCTTTTATTGGCGGCACAAATGGATAAGATCCTGTCGCGAGCACCAGTTTGTCATATGGGGTTTGCTCGCCATTAACGGTCAGCCATTTATTCGCGGTATCGATATGAGAAACCTGCTGACCCAGGTGTAGCGCGATACCTTTAGACTCATAATCAGCTTGTGACGTCAGCATCAGTTCATCAGCGCTGCCATTGGCAAAATATTTAGACAGTTGCACTCTATCGTATGCAGGTATCTTTTCGGCGCCATACACCTCAACATCATAGTGTTGGCTTATCTGTCGTTCACATAACTGCTCGACAAAATGGTGGCCAACCATGCCATTTCCCACCACGACCAACTTGGGTTTATTTGTTTTCATGTTTCGCCCCTATCGCTATCCACACTGGCTTTTTGCCAACAAAAAGGCGCCAATCTCCCTTGCAGGAGATGGCGCCTTTGCCAAAAATTAAAATTGTTAGTTTTCTATACTGCTATTATCTGTTCTATTTATATGTTGCAGAGAGTATGCCAGTTTACAAATTACCTACTACCCAAGCTAAAGCACTGTTACTGTTAACTTTAATATTGAAAATAAAAACGAGGCCAACGCATTTCAATATGTTCCACGCTGCCATTGCACCATTGTGGTTACCTTGTGCTGATTTAGGTGCAATTTAGCGGCTCGGAGCATGATTACCAAGGTGAGTAGCAACTTCAGTCAAGCTCAATCCACTGCTCATCGATTGTTGCTGTAGTGCCATATGTGCGTCTTGCTCAGATAAGCCAATGTGTTGCAGCTGTTGTTTGGCGACACGCACTTGTTTTTGGTCTTCAAGGCTTTGCTTCAGTTCCGCCAGCTTATTAAGCAATTGATTTGCTGTTTTAAAGCGTATCAACGCTAACTCTATGATTTTATCTAGACGTGCAAAATTAAATTGCTGCGGGATATAAGTCACTCGTCCACATTGTAATAGTGCCGCGATTTGCGAGGGCTCTGCACGCCTTGAGGTTATAATCAGCGGCACAGCTGCAAACATCATGACTCGTTCAATGAACTGGACGTGCATCGCCGTCATTGAGTCAACGCATAAAAGCACAATATCGCTATCCGTTTTTAGCGAAAAACGTTCTAATTCAGATAACGTGTTGAATTTTATTAGCTCATGGTTGCGGTTGACTGCACTGCTTAATAGCGGCTCATGATCCGTCATATCATATAGATTCAGTATGCGCATTAGCCACCTCACAATTAGTCGTAAGCGATAGATAAGGCTTGAAAATAGCTATAGCAGATTGAGTCATTAAGTGGGAATGCCTACTCATCCAATATTCACTCGCCAACCTCTTAGCGTTATCAATATTGAGGGACTGATCCGTTAACATCAGTACCGCCATGACATTGGTCATAATAGCGCTGTGAGCCCGAAGAGCTTCGGTTGCATTTCCAGTGCTAGTACAAATATCATGACTATCGCTGTCCAACGGCTCACCATTCCAAATTGCCGTTAACCACTGCGCCTGAAGTTGTGCCGCTTGCGCCTTACGGCCTATTAACGCATTAAGCTGAGTTGTAATCTCAACCTGAGCAAATCCTTCATGCCTGAAAACATTGATGCTGCTGCTCGATCTTGGATTTAATTCACACTCTCCTTGATAGCCTTTAAATATCGCCACATTCGTTCTATGTAATGCTTGCGCATTGTCAGCCATTAACTTGGCCACGTTCAAATGAATATCATCTAGGCCCGGATGAAAATAACTTCTAAGACTGAGCCTTGCCCCCGTAGGGTTGATACAACGGATGGCACTTTGATAAAGACTTCTAAGGCCAATTTCCTGATGAATATCCGTAAACGAATTCACTAGGGGGGACAATACATCGGCGTTGACATAACAGATCCCCGTTGATGTTAATGCAACTTCCGCTTCGGCCATTGAAGTGGCGCTGGTGATCCCTACCGCCTCAACGAAACCCGCAATGTGTTGCCGATGAGGCAATACCCTATTATCGCCGTGCAATAATATCTTAAACCCATTACCAGCCAACAGTTTGGCGCTCAGCAGTAAATAAGGCAGCTGATCTCTCTTTGCGCCATAACAGGGCCAGTCAATATCGACCTGAAGTTGCTGCCATTGATTATCGACCGTAGAGCGCAGAGCGAGTGCCGCCCCAGCAACCTCTTCTGCGGTCTCACCTTTTACGCGCATAAGCATTAACGCCACACTAAGCTGGGTAACAGTGCCAATGTTGTCGTAAAAACCACGAACCAACTGAAAGCTTTCAACTAACGTCAATGATCGAGACCCTTTTTTACCTCGGCCAAGCGTTTTAATAAGCTGTCGATATTCTGCCGGGTCAGTCACTCCTGTGAGCTTATTATTGTGACTATCCATATGCACGCTCAAATGCATTACTTTTAACATCGCTGTTGATATCACAAGCAACCAACCATTGCGCTAGCTCTTGCCCTATACCAACCACCTCTCCCACGATTAAAAGCGTTGGACCGTCGACGTTAATGGTCGTGGCAACATCCACCATATTTTGCACAGAGGTGGTCATTATCGATTGATTATCGCGGGCACCATTGCTAATAAAGGCCACAGGTAAAGAGAGTTTTGCTCCCGCTTGTAGTAAACCATGGGCGATATCAGCCGCTCTCTCTTTTCCCATATAGAAAACCATGGTACTTTTTGCCGCTAACAATCCCGCCCACTCTATCGCGGTGTCATCACAAAGATGTCCGGTCACAAAAGTAACCGAGCGCGCAACCTTTCTATGCGTCAACGGGATCCCCGCACCAGCAGCGCAGCCTAACGCGGCAGTCACTCCAGCGACGAAATGGCTTTTAACGCCGTTTTCAGCCAAAAATAGGGCCTCTTCAGCGCCTCTACCAAACACATTAGGATCACCGCCCTTAAGTCTAATAACCACTTTACCTTGTTGGCTTAACTGCAGCAGTTTTAGGTTTATTTGTTCTTGCGTTGCACTGGGTTTTCCAAAACCCTTACCCATGTCATACATGTCGCAATCATCAGCGGCTAATTGCAAAATATCTTTACTCACCAAATTGTCATAGACGATCGCTTGTGCTGCTGTAATCGTTCTGGCCGCCTTAATCGTTAACATATCGATATCACCACAACCCGCCCCTACAATCGTCACTGTATTGGGGTCATCGTTACCCGTGGGGTCCTTAAGCTGCAGTAGCTCTACCAACAATAAGTCACTATTTGTTGGCTTTATTGATCGCGTTAACTTGCCAATATGATTGAGTTTCATTAAGCAACCTCCTGCTTTGATTTCTGTTGTTCTGCAATAACTGAATCGGCAATATCATTCACTTGGTTTAAGCAGCTGCCACACACAGCACTGCATTTGAGTTTTTGCTGCACCGCGTCGACAATCAACGCCGTTGTTGTCGCGCCACAGTCAAAACTCACCAGCATCTGTTGCTCAATTTCATTTTCGGTCACGCCAGTACAGGCGCAGACCACTTTGCGACTACCTGCTCGTAAAACCTGGTGTAAGTATTTAATAAATTTAGTATCAAAAGGATTGTTGATAAAGGATTGAATCGCGTTAACATCAATGTCTAACACCTGCTCACATGTGATAAGTAAGCTTTTGAGGCTACCTTGGCTGAGGATGCAGTAAATCTGTTTGTCTTGATCGCGCCAGTGCATAATACGGTGGTAAGACAATGGACTGAGGTTCGCCCCACGGTGCTGTTCAAGCTCCATCATCTCAGAGGTAAAGCTCGATGTTGCCGCAATATGACGGCAGACCCCACCGCGGAGTTGCTGCTTTACGTCCCAACAAAGTTGCTGAGGATCGATTAGCGTCTGCCCCCACTCGATCCCCTGCTGCAACACCTGCTGATGTTGCAATTCAACCCATTGATTTTTAAAACCGGGTTGTTTTGAAAAAGGATCAACATGAGCGGCTGTTACCTTATTTACACCACCACTTTTGCTAAATTGCGATGACCAATGCATTGAAAGAAACGCTGTATCTTGCAATAGTGATTCATCAATCACCGCTCGAGCGATAAGTGGCTCCACTAGGTTATCGGTTTTAATTGCCACCAGCCCACCAGCCTCTAACCCATGCTTATTCAGAGTATGTGCATCGAGCATCAATTCAGGTTGATAATTTGAGGCTGCCAGTTGCTCAATATGCCCCGTTCTCGTCATGGTGTGCCATTGATCGCGACTACGACCACTGTTTAACCGCACTCGATTCTGACTTAAGGAATGATGGTCAATCACGGCTTGGATATCGCTCGCTTGAGACAATCGAGTCTCTACAAAGTGAGCTTTACCACTGTGAGTGGCAAACTGACCTTGGGTAAATAAGCGAATGTTTTTTTGGCCGATCGCATCGACATGTTCAACCGGCCATTGGGTGGGTATTAGTTGCTTATATTGCTCAGTGGATAGATCTGATAAACCCGCGAGGGATAATTGTTTTTCAGGAAAGTTTTGCTGCACTTTTACAGTGAGATTAGCGTACTCATTAAAGATATCGGCACTGTCTTTGAATGCAAACTCATCATTAAACCCAAGCTGTTTTGCGACTTCACACAGCGCCCACCAATCCGCTTTTGACTCTCCTTGAGGCTGAATAAAGCCGCGTTGACGGCTAATAGTTCGTTCACTGTTGGTGACCGTGCCTGACTTTTCTGACCACCCCTGCGCCGGTAGTAACATATCGGCATATTGAGCGGTATCGGTGTCGGCTGTAATATCAGAAACCACCACATAATCACACTGCTGTAATGCCTGTTTTACTAACTGGGTATCAGGCATTGAAACCGCCGGGTTGGTGCCCAAAATCCACACCGCCTTTATTTTACCCTTTGCCATATCGGCAAACATCTCAGTGGCGGTTAATCCTTTGGATTTTGGCAGCGCTGATGTCTGCCAAAAGTCTCCCACTAACTGCCGTTCTGGCTCCGAAAAGCCAAGGTGACAGGCTAGCTGGGTTGCCAGGCCGCCTACTTCACGACCTCCCATTGCATTGGGTTGTCCCGTTAACGATAAGGGGCCACAACCAACTTGACCGATATCACCTCGCGCCAAGTGACAGTTAATAATCGCATTAGCAGTGTTAGTGCCAGAGGTTGACTGATTAACGCCTTGGCTACTGGCTGTAACCACTTTATGATCTTGTTGGTAAAGTGCGTAAAACAATTCAATCTTATCTGCTTCAAGCCCTGTGACATCGACAATGTCGGCCTGCGTGGCACCGCTTTGTCGGGCACTATGAAGTGCTTGTTTGAAGCCTTCCGTATGACGATGTATATAGTCATCATTCAGTTGGCCTTTATCGGCTAGGGAACAGAGTAAACCATTAAATAAGTGCAGATCTGAGCCTGGAGTGAGTTGCAAATGTAGATCTGCTTGCGACGCTGTGGCTGTTAGCCGTGGATCGATTACCACAATTTTAGTACCACGCTTTGCTCTAGCAGCGAGAATTTTTTTAAATAGAACCGGATGGGTCCAAGCGGTATTTGCCCCGACTAATACCACCACATCAGCAAGTTGCAGATCTTCATAACAACCAGGAACCACATCTTCTCCAAAAGCTCGTATATGGGCACTTACCGCTGACGACATGCATAATCTGGAGTTAGTATCAACATTTGCGGTACCCATAAACCCTTTGGCAAGCTTATTGGCAACATAATAGTCTTCGGTCAGTAACTGACCTGAAAGGTAGAAAGCGACAGAATCGACTCCGTACTCAGCGATGGTATCTTTAAAATTTTTCGCTATTTCTACTGTCGCAGCAGACCAGCTAATATTTTGATCGCCGGCCTCTAAACCTGAGCGGTTTCTTCGGCGTGGGTACAGTAATTTATTCGGAATGTTTAAACTATCGATTAATGCAAGTCCCTTACCGCATAAGTCTCCCGAATTAGCCGAATGTTCACTATCACCAGAAACCGTCAATGTAGGGTGGTGTGAAAAGCTGATGCTGTCTGTTTCGATAAGATTATTAACTGTAACCCCGCAGCCAACGCCACAGTATGCACAGGTTGTTTTGCAGCTTGGCATGATTAGCATCTCTTAATATTAGTATTAACTCATGCCTATCACTTCGCAAATCCTATGCCAATACACAACCAACTGTTTTATATACTAAATAAAAAAAACGAATTCATAAGTTATCATCTAATGTGCTACATGAGTGCATATTCACGCACTAAAATCAGGCAAACTATTGATAAAAAACAATGGGATAACCATAAAGAGGTATTAGCAGATTTAAAACGATAGCAAATAACAACAAGAGGACGAATCAACGGAAAAACATCAGGTGACCACATTGAGTCACTATTGACGCCTGACATCGATTAAAAACATCAGTCTCAAATTTTTGACACAAAAAAGCCAGCGCGAAGCTGGCTTTTATTGGTAACGGTTTAGGTTACTTAAGTATTGACTCTGCCGTACGGCCATCATCGTGACAGCTGTCACATGTTGGCTTATCACCCACATTCATTTCGTGAGGTGCATGACAATCAGCACACATCAACATGCCATCGTGTGGTTGATGAACAGCGTCCATCTCGTCTAATGTACCGTGACAAGATTGGCATTGCTCAAATTCGTACTCGCCATCTGCAGATGGAGAACCGTCTGCGTGACATGCTTCACATCCGTCCATTTCTGCATGCATTTCAGCCAGTTCTTGGCCTTCAGCGAAAACAGCAGGAGATAATGCTAGCGCTGCGATAGCCGCACCAAAGATTGCACTTAATAGTTTTTTGCTCACAATTGTATCCTCATTTAATGTCCGCATAGTGGAAACGCTATCAGTCAGGTTTGTTTCCATCTTGCGATCAATATTATTAGCACGACTTAGCTTAATTTAGCTAAGGAATGACAAATTCGCAACTAATTTAGTTTGAAGATCATATCATTGTGGTAAATAGCAAAACGTGCGCTCCATCAAATTATACGGCTCACTTGCGCTATGAAAGCCCACAAGCGTTCAATTATCATCTTGATTTTGAGTGGTAAAAACACGATTCGGAAGTTTAACCTCCGAATCGGCTTTATTAGTGAAACATGAATTAGCTTGCTCTTAGAGCCGCAATACGTTTCTCAAGTGGTGGATGGCTCATCAATAATTCAGACATTGATTTCTTACCATTGATACCAAGAGCTGACATCTGAGCTGGCATAGCGCCTGTCTCTGGGCCTTGACGAAGCCTGTCGAGCGCAGCAATCATCTTCGCTTTACCGGCCAATTTAGCACCGCCTTCATCTGCTCTAAACTCACGAATACGAGAGAAGTACGCCACTATCATTGATGCCAAGATACCAAACAGCATATCGAGCACAAAGACAACGCCCATATAGGCGAACATACCAAGGCCTTCACCTTCTTCATCATTGCTAGACACAAAATTGTTGATAATGCCTGCAACCACTCGAGCTGCAAAAATCACAAAGGTATTAACCACGCCTTGAATAAGCGTCAGCGTCACCATGTCACCGTTAGCAACGTGGCTGATTTCATGAGCGAGTACCGCTTCAATCTCATCATGATTCATACCATAAAGTAAGCCACTACTGACTGCGACCAACGAGTTGTTTTTACTCGGGCCCGTTGCAAAAGCATTGAATTCTGGCGATTGATAAATGGCCACTTCAGGCATTTTAATCCCCGCTTGCTCCGCTTGGCGCGTAACCGTCTCAACGAGCCAACGCTCGGTATTATCACGAGGCGTTGTAATGACTTCACAACCCATGGTTTTCTTTGCCATCCATTTAGAGATAGCCAAGCTGATAAATGCACCACCAAAACCAAAAATAGCAGCGAAGACTAACAGTCCACCCATGGTTGAAGTATTAACACCCAAAATAGACATCACGATTGATGCCACTAATAAGATCGCCATATTGGTAGCAATCAGTAAAAATATACGCTTCATTTAAGCTCCTGTAGGATTCATACGTTCCAGATAAACACTCTTAAAGACATAATATGTCCAAAAGTTGAAGTTTCAAGGGGCGCTAAGCAAAAAACAGTTCAACTGCGTTTATCTTAGACGATTCGCTTTATTTATCAGGAGCTGCGAGTCTATGCCGTTTTTATTAATCTAATCTTAAATCGCTACTGAATAGAAGGATAAGAAGATTAATCTTTTTTAACAGAGGGATAGCCCTTAATAAAATGAACAATTTAGCGTCATTTAAAGGGCTAAAATAGCGAGGAGTTGATTGTCTAAGCGAGCAGTGTTACATCAAGGTGCAACGCCGCTTCTGCTGCTGTAGCATTATCTAGATAAGGAATATGGCCAAGAAACGGTGCTGACATCATCTGTTGTAATGCCGCTAGGTTATCTTGTTGATTAGCCATGTCAGCGTCAACTTGATTCGCAACCCAGCCCGCAATTACAAGGCCATCTCGCTCAATCGCTTCTGCAGTCAACAACGCATGATTTAAGCACCCTAGTTTCATGCCAACCACTAATATTACTGGCAGTTGCATCGCTTGCACCACTTCAGACATGAGGTGACCATCGCCTAATGGCAAACGCCAACCACCCGCCCCTTCGACAAGTGCGAAGTCGGCCCCTAAATATTGCGCCATATTGAGTTGGGCTTGGATCTTTTTCGGTGACAACAAGATATTTTGTTCGCTCGCGGCGATATGCGGTGCAATAGCCGGTAAAAAGGCAAACGGATTAACGTCGTCATAAGGAAGCTTGATGCTTGATGCTGCCATCAGCGCTAGTGCATCACTGTTTCTAAGGCCCTGTTCGGTTTGCTCACAACCTGACGCTACAGGTTTAAACCCAACCGTTTCTCCCTTTACTGCTGTTAACAATGCTGAAGACACTAACGTTTTACCGCAGTCAGTGTCAGTCCCGGTTACAAAATAAGTCATGCATACTCCAAGGTTTTTCAGCCTTTATTAACGCGTCTTTCTCGCTTTGATAAAACTGATATTATAAGTCAAAGGAAGCCCCTGCGGGCCGCGGCTTAACTCTGCCTTATTAAGCAATTTTTGCCAATCGCCTCGCCCTCTCAATGTGACGTGACCTTGATTAAGCTGACTTTTAACCTCAACGGTAGATGCACCAACACCTTTAATGGACTGAAGTAACGACTTAAAGTCATTAAAATATACCGTGATAGCACGCGTCTCTATATGCTCAATGGTCCAAACATCTTCATTAAAGCAGTCTTTTATCGTTCGTTCGCTTTTAAATCGGTTAACGTTTAAGCGGAGATCTGACAGTTGGTACAGACTATTTTCGGCTACAATACTGGCATTAAACTCCCCCCCCACGTTAAGGACTCTATTGGCTTCTGCTACCGCAAGCGGCAGATTGCTACACCATTGCAGTGCAACATTGGAATAAACCGTCGCTATTGAAGCATCCAACAAAGGTAAGTTTTGCGCATCACCACACAGCGCCTTGTAATCTGGAAAGTCTTGTTTCAGCGTGCGCAGCATTCCCTGTGCGATGTCGACACAGATAACATCTTCGATATGATTAAAACGCGTAAATGAGGTTCCGGGGCCGCAACCAAGATCGAGTAAGGGTTGAGTAGGCGACATTTTATCGAACAAATACTTAGCTGCAATTCGCTGTAAAACATCATGTGAATGGTATGAAGATGCCGCTGCGGAGAACCGATGAGCGACATCACTTTTTAACTGGTTTACCCCTGTTTTCACGACATTGGATCCTAAACGCTATGAGAGATGGAAATCACACTGATAAACAAGCGCTTTAATCATCTTGTAAAATATCAGCAAGTACGGCGACAAACGCGTTAATCTCTTCTGCGCAATGCTCTGCTGTTATGGTGATTCGGAGTCTGGCACTTCCCTGAGTTACCGTAGGGGGTCTTATTGCGCCAACCCAAAAACCATGCTCTTTCAATCGTTTTGCAATCGCAAGGGTTCTCGCACTGTCACCGATAATAATCGGTTGAATTGCAGTGGTTGAGCCCGTTAAAGTGATATCTTTTGTTTTACATACTTCTATAAAACAATCAATGTTCTGCTGTAGCTGCTCATTGAGTGAGGGACGCTCAATAATTGTTTCTACTGCAGCGCAAACAGCGCACGCCATGGCAGGAGACAACGCCGTCGAATAGATATAATGACGGGCATTGGCAACGAGGTAGTCGATTAACTCACGGCTTCCTAAAATGGCTGCGCCCTGGCCGCCGAGTGCTTTTCCAAAAGTGACTATCTGCGCATCGATATGAATATCGCCTGCAAGTGCGCTGGCGCCAAGCCCCTTGTCGCCGATAATCCCAAAGCCATGTGCATCATCAACAATAAGCCACGCATTATACTGTCTACACAGCGCCGATAATTCAGCCAAAGGCGCAATATCGCCATCCATGCTAAAGACGCTTTCAGTTAATAAAGCGCAGGGAGCATGACGTTCAAAATGGGTGTTTACTGATGCTAAATCATTATGAAGAAAACGCTTTATAACAGCGCCACTCTCTTGTAATCCATCAATCACCGAGGCGTGTACCAGTTTATCGGCCACTACCGTATCGTTGCCGTTAAACAGGCTTTTCATTAAGGCATTATTGGCGCTAAAACCGGAGCAAAATAGTAATGCGGCTTCGTGACCCGTTGCTTGGCAAAGGACTTGCTCCAATTGTTGGTGGGCTTGATTATAACCAGTCACCAACGGAGACGATGTGCCGCCAACACCATAATCCTGCGCGCCTTTATGCAGCGCATCAATGACATTTGCAGACCTCGACAAGCCTAAGTAGTCATTACTGCTAAAATTTATGTATGGTAAATCATCGACTTCAAAGCAATTAGCATGTTCAGTATCAAGGATAACCTCAACTCTCTTTCTCAACAGTCCTTTATTATCGAGTTCACGATTTTTATCGATGACTCTCGATTGCAGTGAAGGCGGTGTTGTATTTCGATCAGCAGCGTCAGACATTAACTCGACTCAATTGAAAAGCGGAACCTAAGTACTCATAGTATAATAAAAACTTATCAATACGTTAGCCAAACGAGGCGCTAAAAATGAATGTTAGCGCCTGATATTGTTTTACTGAAAATTAAAGCGCTGCTGCATCGTAAAATGCTGAGGATTTTTTGTCTTGCTGTGCTGCAGCTTTAGCCAGCATGGCTTTATCTTGCTCTTTCGTTGCAGCCACGCCCTGCTCTGGGTGCAAACCTAAACGCTTAAACAAACTCATATCATCATTTTCTTCAGGATTTGCCGTGGTAAGTAACTTACAGCCATAGAAGATTGAGTTTGCCCCCGCAAAGAAGCACATGGCTTGTAATTCATCAGACATGCTTTCACGGCCGGCCGACAAACGTACACGAGATTTGGGCATGATAATACGCGCCACAGCGATAGTTCGCACAAACACAAGCGGATCTAAATCTTCAATATTCTCAAATGGCGTGCCTTCGACTTTAACCAACATGTTAATCGGTACTGAATCGGGGTGTTGCTCTAGGTTGGCTAACTGCTGCAGTAGCCCTGCTCTATCGGTTGCCTTCTCGCCCATCCCCACAATGCCGCCTGAGCACACTTTCATTCCTGAAGCTCGCACATTTGATAGCGTGTCTAATCGATTTTGGTAAGTGCGGGTAGTGATGACTTCACCATAATATTCAGGTGAAGTGTCTAAGTTATGGTTGTAATAATCTAGGCCTGCATCGGCTAATTCACCGGCTTGGTCGGATGAAAGCATGCCTAGCGTCATGCACGTTTCCATGCCCAAGGCTTTAACCTCTTCAACCATGGTCTTTAGATAGGGCATGTCGCGCTCTTTTGGATTACGCCAAGCAGCCCCCATACAAAAACGTGAAGCGCCAGCCGCTTTTGCGCTACGCGCTTCAGTTAAGACCGTTTCCATTGCGACTAAACGTTCTTTTTCTAAACCAGTGTCATAACGAGCACTTTGCGGACAATACTTACAATCTTCCGGGCAAGCCCCTGTCTTTATAGAGAGTAAACGGCTGATTTGAACCTCATTGGGATCAAACTCTTGGCGATGTACGCTATGCGCCTGAAACAACAAATCATTCATTGGTAACGCAAACAAGGCTTCTATCTCTTCGCGTTGCCAGTTATTTCTCACTTGTACTTCAGACATACTTAATCCTTTTCTACCACACTCATTAAAAAAACGTGCTTTGGTATCAATACTAACGCTGTGTTTATAATTACTGAGCTAATAAATGTACAGGGAAAAGTAAGGGTTATAAATTATATCCTTACTAAGCAGTAACATAAGCCACAGGCATCGCGTGATCTAGTTATTATTTATCTTGCCTAGGATACCTACAAGCCTTAACCTGTCAACGCCAACCAGTTTAAAAGGTTTACTAGCGGTTAATTTATGAACACAAAAAAATACTCAATCACTCAAGCCGTCGAGCAATCGGCCGATCAATCTATTGATTTGGAGTTTGATAAGAACCATCTTTGGCACCCTTATACGTCGATGGAAAATGCCTTGCCGGCTTTTGGTGTGGTAAGCGCTGAAGGGGTCGAACTCACATTGCAAAATGGTGACAAGCTAATTGATGGCACCAGTTCGTGGTGGGCCTGTGTTCATGGTTATAGTCATCCAAAAATAGTGGCCGCGATGCAACAGCAGACACAGCAGCTAAGCCATGTGATGTTTGGTGGTATCACCCATCGCCCTGCGATTGAGCTGGCAAGAATGCTTGTGGATATGACCAGTGAGCATCTTACAAAGGTATTTCTAGCCGATTCAGGTTCTATTGCAGTTGAAGTTTCAATGAAAATGGCGCTGCAATATTGGCAAGGTAAAGCCAAACCCGATAAACAGAAAATTCTTACGGTCAAGAGTGGTTACCATGGCGATACTTTTGCCGCTATGAGCGTTTGCGATCCTGATGGCGGTATGCATACCATGTTTGGCGAGTTGGTGACCAAACAGTTGTTTGCCCCCGCGCCAACCTCTTGCTTCGGGGATACATTCGATCCTGAAGAATTGGTCTCTATTAGTGACATGTTTGAAAACAATCACCAACAGATTGCGGCAGTATTGATAGAGCCCATCATGCAAGGTGCGGGTGGCATGCGCTTTTATCACCCTGAGTATCTAACAGCTTTGCGCCGCCTTTGTGACAAATACGATGTGTTGCTCATTTTAGATGAAATCGCCACTGGATTTGGCCGTACAGGCAAATTATTTGCTTATGAACACGCCAACATTGAAGCCGACATTTTGTGTTTGGGTAAAGCGCTCACGGGTGGCTATATATCACTTGCTGCAACTATGTGTAGTGATAAGGTCGCCAAAGGTGTTAGCGACTCTCCTGCAGGCGTTTTCATGCATGGTCCTACTTTTATGGGGAATCCACTCGCTTGCTCTGCTGCCATCGCCAGTCTAGAACTGATAAACCAACAACAGTGGCAAGCGCAGGTATCAAGTATTGAGTCACAGATGAAATCTGAACTTGCTGACGCCAAGGCGTTTAGCAACGTTGTGAATGTCAGAGTACTCGGTGCCGTTGGCGTATTAGAGATGAATTCGATATTGAATACCGCTGAGCTTCAGCAGCAGTTTGTTGATTTAGGCGTTTGGATCCGACCTTTCTCCAATCTCATCTACATCATGCCGCCCTATACCATCTCAGCCACGCAGTTATCTAAACTCACAGCTGCGATGAAAACCGTCGCTAGCCAAATTAAGCTATCTGATGATAAACAGGCGTTTATCAGTCACGGTTAGGACAACAATAAACTCGCTGACGGTACAGGCCGTTGGCGTTGCATTATCTATTTAACCCACATTTTTATCGCCTTGAAGATTTAATGCTGAAAACTCAATTCTGTAATGAACCATCTTTTGAATGCGCTTGCGAATGCTCTGGAAGATGTCTTAATAGACTGCCTTGTGATGAATAATACCGCGCTAATCGCTGTAGCTGCTCAGCTTTAATCATCGGAAAATCCTGTCTATCGATATAACGGCGGTACGTTTGATAAAATAAGCGAGTATCAGCAATAGCATCTAACTGCTGCATCAATGCTTCACCCGTACTCTCTTGTGCCAAACAACACTGACTGTATTTTTCGACCACCGTCGCCAAACTGCTTCCTTGTTGCATCAGCAGTAAGTCAACCTCAACAAAAAAGGCTGTACCGGTCCAATACACCCGCATATAGGCGTGCTGACGCCACATATCGGCGGAAACGTCGCTTAGTTTTCCCGGTCTTAATAATGTATTTTTACGCCCCCTCTCTAACCCCGCAAGCACCTTCTGCATGAACGCCTTTTTATCAATCACCCCACCGCTTAACATGCTGACATTCTGCATATAGGTGGCAAAGCCCTCATTGAGCCAAAACGCTGAATAGTTCAGGTAGGGAAGATATAGGTGTGATAACTCATGATATAAGGTCCAGTCATCAACAAAGTTCTGCAAAGGCCAAGTTGGATTAACTTGCAGCTTAACTTTATTGGGATCCCCCCGTATGACTTGAGCAAAAGGGACGGGTTCATTCGCAAATGATTTTTTGACCAATTCGACATTCAGTCTGTCGGCAGGCATTGGGCCTAACGTCAGTTCAACCACTTTCACACCATTTTCAAGCCAGTGCTTCATCTTCTGTAGCTGTGCTTTTTCGATATGAGATTGCTGAATCAAAACCTCAGTGGTATCACGTTCAGCTTTACTATAAGCACCTAAAGGCACTAGCAGCAGAATGAATACCATCGCTAAGCCAAGTAAGAGCCTGCTAATGAGGCCAATAAAGTTAACCGACTTGAGTTTACCGCCAATAGCAAAAATCATCCCTTTTACCTGCATATTTTATCCCTTACTCTATTTAGTTTTCAGCTAATCAAGTGGATTACGTAATGCTAGTGTAAAAGGGACAAATTATTGTGCAAAGGACTGTAACAAAGCATGAACGGTTTCGAGGGAACAAAATGTGGATAAGGTGGCTTGGGTGCCATTAAGTCAGCGATATATTCGCCACGCGCTTTTCCGCGTCGCTCAGTCGCTCTATTGTGGATTTGGCTACCGCGAGCATTTAAAACCGTCAATTCCCAGCGCTAACCGTCCTTACATTTGGTTACTATTTAGCTCATAAATGCTGCTTCTAGCGCTGATATTAACGCATTATAAACGTGCTCTTTAATGATCACCTTTTGACTGTCCATCGTCAGTAATGGTGTAAGTTTCAGCTAGCAGATGAACTAAGATGCGCTATACATTAGCAGTCATATCTTGCACCTTCGCACTCGCAACAACATCTTTACGACGCAGTTTATGTTCAGAAACCGGTTTTGCACAGCGGCTCTGCTCACCTCAGTGAATCGAAGCGCTTGATCTAGCTCAACATAAGATGAGTCGATAAGCCGAGGACTTTACTTGTTATTTGCAACGCCCGCTTATCCTGAAAGTGCACTAAAAGCGTGCGCCAATCATTAAAAGTTAGCAGTGTTACAATAGCAACTAGGTCAATTTATTTTTAAAGCTCAATCGATTAGCGATGCAGGTTAAGGTAAAGGCAAGAGCAATCATGAGCTGTTGAGCCCGTTCTTTCATTGGATTAGGTTCCGTTGAGCCTAAGCCCGCACTTTTCATGTTATTTATTTAGCATTTAACATTAATGTTGAATGCTAATATATCAAATACTCGCTGTTAGCCTTTAACGTCAGCTAACGGCTATTTTTCGAACTCACTATTGCAACTGACATTGCCGTTGGAATAACCGTTGGAAGTGCACCAAAAGCAACGCGAATCCTCTTCGTTTATTGGATCTGCTGAATCTGCAATATGCGTTAGCTTGCCACTGGCTTTTCAGTTCTCAGTATAAGAATTAAGCAACACCGCCTGCCAAACGGAGCGTTGTGAAACATTGCCCGGAGCCCTTTTAGGCCAAAAAATATGGTTTTTTCATGATATTTCGCGAAATTTAGCCCTGAATGATAAAAATGAATAAAATAAATGGGAAAGTATTGCTATACTTGCGCGGAATTTTAGAACGTAACTCCAATAGAGTAGAAAAATGACTGATTTATCAAAGTACAGAAACATTGGTATCTTTGCTCACGTTGACGCGGGTAAGACCACCACAACTGAGCGTATCCTTAAGCTTACCGGTAAAATCCATAAGATCGGTGAAGTTCATGATGGCGAATCAACAACTGACTTCATGGAACAGGAAGCTGAGCGTGGTATTACCATTCAGTCTGCTGCTGTTAGTTGTTTTTGGAACGACCACCGTTTCAACGTTATTGACACCCCTGGCCACGTTGACTTCACAGTAGAAGTTTATCGTTCTCTTAAAGTGCTTGATGGCGGTATCGGCGTATTCTGTGGTTCTGGTGGTGTTGAACCACAATCAGAAACTAACTGGCGTTATGCTAACGAATCAGAAGTTGCTCGTATCATCTTCGTCAACAAGTTAGACCGTATGGGTGCTGACTTCCTACGTGTTGTTAAGCAAACTAAAGATGTTCTGGGTGCTAACCCGATCATCATGGTACTTCCGATCGGTATCGAAGATGAGTTCACAGGTCTGGTTGATCTGCTGACTCGTAAGGCTTGGATATGGGACGAAACCGGACAAGCTGAAAACTACAAGATTGAAGAAATTCCTGCTGACATGGTAGAGCTTGTAGAAGAATACCGTGAAATGCTAATCGAAACTGCTCTTGAGCAAGACGATGACTTATTAGAAGCATACATGGAAGGCGTAGAGCCATCTATGGAAGACATCAAGCGTTGTATCCGTACCGGTACTCGTAAGATAGATTTCTTCCCAACATACTGTGGTTCTGCTTTCAAGAACAAAGGTATGCAGCTTCTGCTTGACGCCGTTGTTGATTACTTACCAGCTCCACAGGAAGTTGATCCACAGCCGCTTACCGACGAAGAAGGCGAGCCAAATGGTGAATTCGCTATCGTATCTGCCGATGAGCCACTTAAAGCATTAGCATTCAAGATCATGGATGACCGTTTCGGTGCCCTGACCTTCGTACGTATTTACTCAGGTACACTTAACAAGGGTGACACCATCCTTAACTCGTTCACAGGTAAAACTGAGCGTGTTGGTCGTATGGTTGAGATGCAAGCCGATGAGCGTAACGAGTTATCTTCAGCACAAGCTGGTGACATTATCGCTATCGTGGGTATGAAGAACGTGCAAACTGGTCACACTATTTGTGATCCTAAGCACCCTTGTACTCTAGAAGCTATGGTATTCCCAGAGCCAGTTATCTCTATCTCTGTTAAACCGACAGATAAAGGTGGCAGTGAGAAGATGGGTATCGCTATCGGTAAAATGATTGCTGAAGATCCAACTTTCCGCGTTGAAACTGACGAAGATTCAGGTGAAACCATCCTTAGAGGCATGGGCGAACTTCATCTAGACATTAAGGTTGATATCCTTAAGCGTACCTACGGTGTTGACTTGGTTGTCGGTGAGCCACAAGTGGCATACCGTGAGACTATCACTCAGGTTGTTGAAGATAGCTACACGCACAAGAAGCAGTCTGGTGGTTCTGGTCAATTCGGTAAGATCGATTACATCATCCGTCCAGGCGAAGCCAACACTGGTTTAACATTTACCTCTAAAGTTGTTGGTGGTAACGTTCCTAAGGAATTCTGGCCAGCCGTTGAGAAAGGCTTCAAGAGCTTAATGGGTACTGGTACTATTGCTGGTTTCCCTGTGCTTGACGTTGAGTTTGAACTTCATGATGGTGCTTTCCATGCAGTTGACTCGTCAGCTATCGCATTCGAAATCGCTGCAAAAGGTGCTTTCCGTCAGTCAATTCCAAAGGCAGATCCTAAGCTTCTTGAGCCAATCATGGCTGTTGACGTGTTCACTCCAGATGACCATGTTGGTGATGTTATTGGTGACCTTAACCGTCGTCGTGGCATGATTAAAGACCAAATGGCTGGCGTTTCAGGTGTTCGTATCAAAGCTGACGTAGCGTTATCAGAAATGTTTGGTTACATCAGTACACTACGTACTATGACATCAGGCCGTGGTCAGTTCTCTATGGAGTTCTCTCACTACAGTCAGTGTCCAAACAACATTGCTGAGAAAGTTATCGCTGATGTTAGAGAAAGAAAAGCTGCTGAAGCTAAGAAGTAACTATTAATCATAGTTATTGCTCCTAGGAGTTTTACACTTTAATAAAAGCCTATAGATGAAAATCTATAGGCTTTTTTATTGACTCACATATATGGTTATTTTAATCATCTTTA
>NZ_PJBM01000200.1:0-9142 GCF_002836075.1 Shewanella sp. GutDb-MelDb
ATCTTGAATTTAGCAATCCTAGGTAATGACACTCGTATTTACCGTGTGAATAAACTCGCCCATAACCAAGCTCCGTGCGCTTATAAACGCTGTAGACAGCTGAACGGATTGGGGAAGGGGAAATAACGCATCTAACAACCATCAGATTACAGCTCGATCCCCATTCATTAGCAATCGTGTTATTTACATAGGCTGATCCACTAGATTCATTGTTAAAGATTGTACGAACAATTGGTATGTTCCTGTTTTAGCCAGCAGTAATAGCCACAAAAAAGCCCTATTTATAGGGCTTGATGGGGCAATATTGATGATGACGCAATGTTAACTAGCTAGTCACTAAATGCATTTTGCTGGTTTAGGCAATCCCGCTATTTTAGTTGCTTGTTTAGCGGGGCCAATCGGGAAAAGTGTATAAAGGTATTTTGAGTTACCTTTATCGGCTCCTAGCTTTTGTCCTATCGCTTTGACTAACACGCGGATCGCAGGGCTTGTTTTAAATTCTAAATAAAAATGGCGGACAAAGTTAATGACTTCCCAATGTGCATCCGTTAACACTATTTGTTCATCTTGAGCAATGATCAACGCAAGCTCTGGACTCCAATCATTGACAACTTTTAAATAGCCTTGGCGATCTGTTTCTATCTGCTGTCCGTTATATTCAATCATCTGTTACCAACTAATCACTTTCTTATGGGTTAACGTCTGTTCTACAAAGTCACTATAGTCAATGTGCTTATAAGCGCTTAAGCGGGCTTGTAAGCCACGCGCAATAACATCGTCAGCGAGCAACATTAACGTGTATGGGCTCAACCGTTGTTGCCATTCTTGAGTTAACAGGCAATTTACCGCGTTTCCTGACAGTAAAATGGTGTCAGAGGGATCTATGTAGCGTAAGCATGTTTTTAACGCTGAGCTTTGCATTGGTGAAGACTGGATATGATGTAAAATCATTAAAATACTAAGACCTCATCAACCTGGCTAAAGTGTGACGCTATCATGCGTGGTTCGCAGACCTCAACCACAAGTTTAAGATCATCTTCCACTAGTGATAACTCTTTCATTGAGTCCTTACACACTAAAATAGTATCAACATCATAAAGAGGTAGGGCGCCAAAAGTCGCAATATAATCCTTA
The DNA here is from genome assembly GCF_002836075.1 of Shewanella sp. GutDb-MelDb. NCBI lineage: Bacteria > Pseudomonadati > Pseudomonadota > Gammaproteobacteria > Alteromonadales > Shewanellaceae > Shewanella > Shewanella sp. GutDb-MelDb. The sequence goes on from NZ_PJBM01000200.1 coordinate 1,135, forward strand.
GCACCAATGGTTTCTGGAGATTGATGATTAAGGAGGTTCAACAGGCCTTCATCAGTAAAAACAAGACTGACTTCCTGCTCAAAACTGGCACTCAACAACGCAAGATCGAGAGCTTCTCTACCTTGTGCGCTTCCATGAGGACCTTGACGAAACACAATACACAGTTTTTTCAACGTTAACTCCTAAAAACTAACCAAGCGGTCGGCAGATTCTATTCCAACCACCAGCTCACCTAAACCACCCATCATAAATGGAGGCTCCATATTCCAATGAGATAATTGGTTTTCATTAGCGTCAGTCTGTGACAATACGCCACGCCGCAGTGCCGCTGAGACGCAATTAACCAATGGCACGTTATAGCGTTCACTGAGCGATAACCACGCCTTACCCAAATCAAATTCATCACTTGCAGGGCTGTTCAGATGATTAGTGTTGAGTACACCATCTTGATAGAAGAAAACTTTATCAACGACATGGCCATTTTTTAAGGCTGTTTCGGTAAAACGATAGGCATTATAACTCGATGAACTGCCGTAGGCAGGGGAGTTAACCTGGATAATAAATTTACTCATAATAAAAAAAATGGCCCTTAAGTAGGACCATTTTAACTCAATAAAAATTAATTGGTATTAGTCATCACTTCCGATACCCATTAAATGCAGCAGAGCGACGAAAAGGTTTAAGAAATCTAAATATAGTGAGATAGTTGCACGGATGTAGTTTGTTTCGCCACCATTAATGATTCGACTGGTATCGTAAAGAATAAACCCGGTCATCAATAATGCAATACCCGCGTTAAGGGCCATAAAGACCATACCATTACCCAAGAACATGTTTACCAGCAAGCCGACAACCATGATCACCAAGCCAGCAATTAGAAAGCCGCGCATGAATGAAAAGTCTTTTTTAGTGGTAACCGCGTAACCAGACAAGGCCACAAAGATAACGGACGTTAAGCCTAGCGCTTGCATAATAAGCTGTGGGCCGTTAGCCATGCCAGCGTAATGGTTAAGGATATAACCCAGTGATGCACCCTGCATACCAGTGAACGCAAATACCCAGAAGAGACCAGCGCTAGATTCTGCTTTACGTAATGTCACAAACAGCAGTACCAAACTACCAATTGATAATCCCAAAGACATCATTGGGCTGATCGCGAGTGCCATTGCTAGACCTGCACATACTGCAGAAAAAGCTAACGTCATTGATAGCAGCATGTAGGTATTTTTAAGCAGTTTGTTCACCTCTACAGTCGTACTACTGTAGGCGGTTTGTTGTGTCATATCTTTCATTTCTTTCTCCGAAGACAAATGCTCGAGCTGTATGTTTGAACCTTATTTAATCCGGTAGTTCCCGATAATCTCAATAAGTGTCAAATCTCTCGTTAAGTTACTGAATCATACCCTAGCTTTACGGCCGGATAAAGCTAATGGCCTGTATATCGGTATTATCAATACTGATCCCCACTGATTGAAGATCAAATTTTTAGTCTAACCAATCTTTATGCAGTTTTTCGGTATCGCCCAAGTAATCCAATACCCAAGCCATAGCGGGGGACTTATTGGCATCATTCCACGCTAAACAACAGGGACTTTTCTTTTTTGGACGCTCTAATTGTTTTTCAATTAACGCCCCTGTTTTTATGAAAGGATAGGCAAAATGTGCTGGCATGTAGCCAATACCTAAGCCTTCTCTGAAGCAATTAATGGCGCGGACCCAATCAGGTACCACTAATCGTCGTTGGTTCTCTAATAACCAGGTCATGCGTTTAGGGATCTCTCGAGACGTATCCTCTAAGCAAATCGAAGGGTATTGACGTAGCTCGTCATCAGTAATTGGCCGGTCAATTGTTGCTAATGGGTGATTTTTGCCGACAAGAAAACACCAGTCAATGTCACCCATGTCTTTAAAATGGTAATCTCCCCCCACTGGGATCGCGGTGGTTGCGCCGATGGCAATATCGCTTCGTCCCGTTGCAATCGACTCCCATACCCCATTAAAGACTTCAATTCGAATAATCAATTCAACATTGTCAAATGTGCGATAGAAATCAGCAATCAAATTACTGATTTTATCGGCACGAACGATGTTATCTAACGCGATAGACAAAGTAGGTTGCCACCCATTAGCCACTCTAATAGTGTCAGAGCGCATGGTTTCCATTTCAGTGAGTATAGTGCGTGACTGTTTTACAAAATGCTCACCCGCTGGCGTTAAACTAACACTGCGGTGATGCCTAATAAATAGGATCACCCCGAGTTCTTCTTCAATTTGCTTAACGGCGTAACTCACAGCTGAAGGGACTTTGTGAAGTTTGTTGGCGGCAGCGGTAAAGCTCCCTACGCGCGCAACCATATCAATTAACCGCATAGATTGTTCTGAAATCATGGTTCACATCCTGCTGTGAGTTTTTTTGAAGGCTAATATGAAAAATAAACGTTTCACAGCCATTTAGCAAGTGTTTACACTGCCCGACTTAATTAATCCAAATTCAATTTTTTACTTATGAAATCTCTAATGAACGCTAAATACTATATATTTCTATCCTACCTAGCGCTGTTAAGCATGCTTGGATTCATCGCCACTGATATGTATTTGCCTGCTTTCAAAGCAATTGAAGACACAATGGCAACATCCCCCTCACAAGTGGCAATGTCATTAACATTTTTCTTGGCTGGGTTAGCATTAGGTCAACTAATCTATGGTCCAATAGTAGAACGTTTTGGTAAACGGAACGCGCTTATTTTTGGCTTATCCTTATTTACATTGGCGAGTCTTTCACTTGCGACAAGCGAATCAATGTTGGTGTTTAACCTTTCCCGATTTGCGCAAGCTATCGGTGCCTGTTCTGCCGGTGTTATTTGGCAAGCCATAGTGATTGAAAAATACGATGCTAGCAAAGCACAAAATGTATTCTCAAACATTATGCCTTTAGTCGCGCTTTCACCCGCATTGGCGCCACTTTTGGGTGCCTTTATACTGCAGTATTTTGGTTGGGAAAGTATCTTCATTACATTGAGCTGTTTAGCTGTAGCCATGATTGCGTTAACATTTTTCTTTGTCCCTAGTGAAACTAAGGTCACTGAAAAACAAACGAGTCAGATTAGTTACCTTTCTATTTTAAAAAATACCAAATATTTAGGTAACGTTATTATCTTTGGTGCATGCTCAGGTGCGTTTTTCTCCTACCTTACGGTATGGCCAATGGTAATGGAACAGCATGGATTCGATGCAACAGCAATCGGCCTTAGCTTCATTCCACAAACACTAATGTTTATTTTAGGCGGTTATGCGAGTAAGACACTTATTCGTAAATCTGGTTCTGAGGCTGCGCTTAAAGTACTTCTGAGTATATTTGGTCTCAGTGTATTTGCCATTGTTATCGTCACGATTCTAGTTAAAGGACTTTCTATATTTCCATTGCTTGCAGCATTTTCTGTTTTAGCAGCGTGTAATGGTGCTATCTATCCGATAGTGGTGAATGGTGCGTTACAGGAATTTTCGAAAAATGCCGCTAAAGCAGCAGGACTTCAAAATTTCATACAAATTAGCTTATCATTCGGTGCTTCAAGCTTAGTGGCTATTTGGGCGAGTAAAGGCGAAACCGCAATAGGTTGGGGTATCATGCTCAGTTCATTTATTGTTTTTGTTGGTTTTAAACTGCGTAACTATAAGTCATGGGAAGAGGCTAATAAAAACTTTGTTTTCCCTGACCCGGCTAGAGTTGGCGTAGATAGAGACGAAAAGTAGTCAATTTGCAGTGTAATTGACCAAGTGCGTCAAAATCTACAATAAAGTCTTTACAAGATTAATCGAGCGCTATATTATTCGCGGCGTTCGGAGAGATGGCAGAGTGGTCGAATGCACCGGTCTTGAAAACCGGCATAGGTTTGTAGCCTATCTAGGGTTCAAATCCCTATCTCTCCGCCACATTAGAAAAGCCCGATATCGAAAGATATCGGGCTTTTTGCTTTGTAAAATAGACCCCGTCGAACCTAGGGTTGCTATTGTTTAAGTTCGCTATCTTGGCACAACATTAAGACGTAGCCTGTTATTTTGTAATGGCCTTTGCTTTGATTCATTTGAATAGAGCAACAAAAAAGCCAGTTACATTAGCAACTGGCTTGATTGAGATAGGTGACGACCTAATTGATACGACTAACGTTGATCTTACTGGGTACTATTTTAAAGCACAGGTTCTAAAAACTCCTGATTTTCAATTGGTTCTTCCGCTCTTGATTTACTGCCAATCAATCGCTTTATGTCTTCGATAGTCACGTAAAGACAAGGAATAAGCACCAAAGTAACCACTGTGGCAAACAACACACCAAAAGCGAGTGACACAGCCATTGGAATGACCATCTGCGCCTGCATGCTGGTCTCAGCCATAATAGGCACTAGGCCGATAAATGTTGTTAGTGATGTCAACATAATCGCTCTAAAGCGTCGACAACCCGCCTCTAGTACCGATTTTTTCATCGGGATCCCAGACTCTCTAGACTTGTTGATGTAATCGACCATCACCAAGGAGTCGTTCACCACGACACCTGCGGCGGCGATAATACCAAATACCGAAAGAGCACTCAGATCTAAACCTAACAGCATGTGTCCCAGTACAGAGCCAATTACCCCAAATGGAATAACAGCCATTATCATTATCGGTTGTGCGTATGATTTTAGCGGCACGGCAAGCAAGCTGTAGATCACTAGCATCGAGATGAGGAAATCTCTTAACTGGGTATCGGCACTATCAAGTTGCTCTTGGATATTGCCAGACACTTCACTTTTAACCCTTGGGTACTTAGTCAATAATTCAGGTAAGAAGTTATCTCTAACATCTTTGGCTAACTTAAACGGTTCAGCCTGGTCTGCATCAACAGAACCCCAAACGTTGATGGTACGATTACCATTTTCACGTCGAATGCTGTTAACACCGTCGGTGACAACAATCAAAGCCACTTCAGACAAAGGAATTTCAGCACCCTGTGGTGTTTTGATATTGACATCAGACACCTGAGCAATTGAGTTTCGCTGCTCTTCAGGATAGCGAAGCATCACTTTTATCTCTTCACCATTACGTAAAATCCTTTGGGCTTCTAGACCATAAAAGCTATTACCTACTTGGCCTGCTATATCTGCCAATGTTAAACCTAAGCTATGTGCCAGCGGCTTAAGTTCGAACTGGATCTCTTTCGCACTCGATTGACGGCTATCATTGACATCGCCTACACCTTTTAAGGTGTTAAGCTTTGCTTTTAGCTCTTTAGCCGCAGCAACTAATTGTGCGTCGTCTTTACCCTCGAGCCTGAAGCTAATATCACCATCATCACGTCCACCACCAAAGAGGTTATCTTGAATGGTGAATGATTTCATACCTGGGATCTTTGGCATGTTTTGACGCCAAAGTTCGGCAACGGCAAAGGTATCCATAGGGCGAAGTTCAGGGTCAACCAACTTAGTCATTACCTGCGCTGAAGTTCGACCTCGCAACTCAACCTGCATGTCGGAGATCATTTTCTGGCCGTATTGTGCTTCAAGATCAACATCAACCTCACGCAGCGCACGTTCAATCTGCAGTGCCGCGGTTAACGTCGATTTTTCTGAAGCATCAATATTCATCTCGAAGGTAATGCGTGGAAAGTCATGAGGGATTTTCGGCTGACCAATAAATCTGACCAAACCGCCTGCATATAACCCAGCACAGATTAAAATCATACTGATAAATATCATAATCACCGTGTAGCGATATTTAACGGCAAGTTCTAGAGAGGGACGGTAATACTGGCTGATCAGTATTTTCAGGCCGGTATCGACCTTTTTCTGCAGGTAATTCACAATATTACGCAGCCAATCTAATGGATTTTTAGAACCAGGTTGCACTACTTTCGGTTGCTTCATGCGTGCCAAATGGGCTGGCAGGATGAGTTTAGATTCAACTAACGAGAATATTAAGCAAAGAATAACCACAAAACCAATCGCCTTACCAAAGGCAGAGGAGGGGCCATCATCCAGTGTTATCGGTAAAAACGCCGCTATCGTAGTCAAGACTCCGAAGGTCGCAGGCATTGCAACCCGCTTGACACCCCGGATGACATTGTCGATATGCTGGCCTTTCTCTTCGCATTCAGCATGGGCACTTTCGCCCATCACAATGGCATCGTCGACCACAATACCGAGCACTAAGATGAAAGCAAACAAGCTAATGACGTTAATGGTGACATCGATCATTGCTGTTGGCATGAAGAGCAACGTGCCGAGGAAGCAAACAGGTAAGCCCATCATCACCCAAAATGCCAGTCTTACCCGTAAGAACAAAGCCAGTAGGATAAAGACTAAAATAGCGCCACTTTTCATGCTGTCTAACATCAAGTTAAGACGGCCTTCTAAGTAGTAGGTCATATCAACCCAAGGTTCTAGCGTAACGCCATTAGGCAGCTCTTTTTGCTTATCCGCTATATAGCCTTTTACCACATCAGCAACGTCGGTTAGGCTTTGGTCATTGGCGGCGCCAATAAAGAAGGTGACCGAGTTTTTACCATTGAACTTTGAATATTGAATGCCTTCTTCAAAGCCATCAATGACAGTAGCGACATCACCAAGCAGCAGGGTAGTTCCATCTTGCAAAGTGAGCAGCGGTAAGCTTTCAAACTCATAGCCGACGTAAGCTTGGTTTTGCACTCGCAGATTGATATAACCGTTTTCAGCGCGTATTTGCCCTGCTGACATGTTGCGCGAGTAACCGCGTACTGCAGCAGCGACATCGTTAAAACTTAAGCCAAACTCCCTTAAGCGATCTTTACTGACCTCAATGGCAATTTCATAGCCTAAGCCACCATAAAAATCGGTGATATTAACTAAAGGCAGTTGCAGTAATTCATCGTGTATTTTCTCACCAAGATCTTTAAGCTGACGTTGGTTTAAATCACCATAGAGGCTCATGTACATCACTTCTTGGCGAAGTTTAATACGCTCTACTTTAGGACGTTCCATATCATCGGGGAAGCTCGAGATAGAATCAATTTCTGATTTAACCTCTTCTAGTACCACTTGAGGATCATAAGAGTCTTCGACTCTAAAATAGCCAGAAGAGACGTTACGGTTTGAATAGGTAATTACGCGTTTAAGACCTTGAACGCTCTCGAGCGCTTCTTCGATCTTAATCGTTATTCCTTCTTCAACTTCTTGTGGGGCTGCGCCTGGATATACAGCGTTGAATTCTAGCCAGTTTATTTCAACTGCTGGGAAAAACTGTTTGCGTATCGTGTTTGCAGTTAGCAAGCCGCCGACAATAATGATGATCATTAATAAGTTTGCGGCAACACTGTTACGGGCAAACCAAGCGATTACGCCTTTATGGGTATCTATCATGGTTATTCCTTCTCACCCATCGCTATTTGCGTTGGTTTAGGGGCGAGAACTTCACCATCAAACACTTTATCTTTGGGAAGGGCAAGTTGCATACCTTCGATTGGATAATCAAGCGCGGAAGTAATCACGTTCATCCCCACGTCGAGTCCGTCAGTGATAATCACCTTAGAACCTATTTGACGCACGATAGTCACATCTTTGTACCTAAGTACACCCTTATCATCTATAACAGCCACTTGGTTATTAATAACTAAGTGACGGGCGACTTCAGTGACCTGTCCCGCGTGTAAGCCTTCGATGGTCGCAGTTACATAGGTGCCATAGCGCAGTTCGTTCAGATTACTTTTCAGTCCATAAGGATCTGAAACCTCTGCAACCAGGTAGGTCATGCGGCTGCGACTATCAATAACGCCTTCACTGCGGACGATAGTGGCTTTCCACTCCTGAGGCTTGCCGGCGAAATCACCTTTTAAGATAACTTCTGCGTTCTTACCTTTATTGTTTAAAAATTGAATCTCTTTATCGGCAATTGGCAGACGTATTTCGGCATCCGCAGTGCTTAACACTTTCCCTAGTTGGGTGCCCATACTGACATAAGAGCCCAGTCCAATTTTGCGTGATTCAATTAGAGAGTCATAAG
>NZ_PJBM01000201.1:0-9130 GCF_002836075.1 Shewanella sp. GutDb-MelDb
GACTCTGCTTATAAAGTGCTTAAGTCAGGCGGAACTTTCGGTATCGTTGAACATCGATCGAACCCTGGTATGGATGCTAAAACGGGTTACATGGATCAAGCGGAAATGATAGCGCTGGCTAAAAAAGCGGGATTTACATTTGTTGAAAGCTCAGAAATTAATGCTAATCCTAAAGATACAAAAGATTATGCAAAAGGAGTTTGGACATTACCACCGCGCTTAGCGCTTGATGATCAAGATAAAGATAAGTATCTCGCCATTGGTGAAAGCGATAGAATGACGCTCAAGTTCACTAAAAAATAATTATAATATGGATCTGTCCTGCGAAAAAGAAAACGAAATAACAATTCAATTACCTCATATTACGTTAGCAGCGAAAGTATGGGGCACGCAGGACAAGCCATTAATATTGGCTTTGCATGGTTGGTTAGACAACGCTAATAGTTTTCTGCCGTTAAGCCGTTATTTAACCAACTACCAAATAATGGCGATTGATTGGCCTGGTCATGGATTATCTGAGCACCGACCAGGTAAATACCCGCTGCACTGGATTGATTACCTCTACGATTTAGATGCATTGTTAGATGCACTTCCCCAACATCAACAACCCGTTGCGATTTTAGGACACTCTTTAGGAGGGATTATTGCGTCAGCCTATACGGCTGCATTTCCGAATAAAGTGGGTCAATTGATCCTTATTGAAGCCTTGTCCCCGCTTTATGAAAAAGAGAGTAAACTTAAGCAGCGGCTCAACAATAGCTTTGTTGCACATCAGCGTTACCGACAAAATAAGCTAAATAATTCCAGCACCTATAAAGATATTTCTGTCGCTGTCAATGCACGCCATAAACTTACTGCTTTAGATGTGGCATGGTGCGAAATTATCACTCAACGTAATATGAAAGAAATTGATTCTAGAGTATGCTGGCGCAGTGATCCCCGCTTAAAGTTAGATTCCCCATTAAGACTCGCTTACACCCAAGTTGACGCATTAATGCAAGAACATGAAGTCGAAACATTACTTGTTTTGGGCCATCAGGGATTTTCCCAACTGAACAGTGCAATACCTACTGCTCAACGTTGGTTTAAACAGCTTGAAGTCATGGAACTTGAGGGAGATCATCATCTTCATATGGGTAATGCGAAAGAGGTTGCTTTAGCAATTGAATTATTCTTGGCTGCTAAAGGCAAAAAAAGAGACTAGGTTTTTTGTTTTATTTATGTGATGATAATCAAAATTTAAACGCTTGTATGATTTATTGGCGTTTCTTATAAATATAAAGATTTAACAGTGTTTAGCTTGTTTATTGGCAAGCTGCAAACGACCGTTGAGGTATTGTTTCCATTAGGTGGAAATATTAGGAGATTTTTGTGGACCAACTTTGGATTGATAATCTACCAGACGATGTACCTTCTGAAATAGATGTGGAGCAATATGCTTCGCTAGTGGATCTATTTGAAACATCGGTTTCTAAATATGCAGATCAGCCCGCATTTGTAAATATGGGCGCGACCTTGACGTATCGTAAACTGGAAGAGCGTAGTCGAGCATTTGCGGCTTATCTGCAAAATGAGTTAAAGCTAAGTAAGGGCGACCGTGTTGCTATTATGATGCCTAACTTACTGCAATATCCCATCGCTTTGTTTGGCATATTACGCGCAGGTATGGTTGTGGTTAACGTCAATCCACTCTACACACCTCGTGAGCTCAAACATCAACTGACGGACTCTGGCGCTAAAGCGATTGTGGTTGTATCTAACTTCGCTCATACGTTAGATAAAGTGGTTGCTGAAACACCCGTCGAAAGCGTCATATTAACGGGGTTAGGTGACTTACTCAGTGCGCCTAAACGTACCCTGGTCAATTTTGTGGTTAAGTATATTAAAAAGATGGTGCCTAAATACCATTTGCCACATGCCATTTCGATGCGTAAAGCCCTTTCAAAAGGGCGTCGCTTACAATATGTAAAACCCGTTGTGAAAAAAGAGGACTTAGCCTTTTTACAATACACCGGTGGCACTACGGGTGTCTCTAAAGGTGCGATGTTGAGTCACGGCAACGTGGTGAGCAACTTACTTCAAGCTGATGCTTCTTATGGGGCGCTGCTGGTTAATGGTAAAGAGTTTGTTGTTACCGCACTACCGCTTTATCATATTTTTGCATTAACCGTTAACTGTCTGTTGTTCTTGCATAAAGGCGCAAATAACCTGCTGATCACTAATCCAAGAGATCTACCAGCCTTTATTAGCGAACTTGAAAAACATCCATTTACGGCATTAACAGGGGTTAACACGCTATTTAATGCATTGGTTAACTCAGAAGCGTTTACTAAGCTCGATTTCAAGGACTTAAAACTGTCTATTGGTGGCGGCATGGCGGTACAGCGTGCAGTCGCAGACAAGTGGCAGGGGATCACTAAGACACGTTTACTAGAGGGTTATGGCCTAACAGAAGCCTCACCATTGGTGACATGCTGCCCTTATAATCTGGAAGGCTACAATGGCTCTATTGGTTTCCCTGTGGCTAACACTGACATCCAAATTAGAGATGATGACGGTAAAGTGTTAGCACAAGGCGAGACGGGAGAGCTATTTGCCAAAGGTCCACAGGTGATGGTGGCTTATTGGAACCGTCCTGAAGAAACCGCTAATGTCATCGATAAAGGGGGCTACTTAGCCACTGGTGATATTGGTTATATGGACGAGAAAGGCTTTTTCTTTATTGTCGATCGTAAAAAAGACATGATTTTAGTTTCAGGGTTTAATGTATTCCCAAATGAAGTTGAAGAGGTTATTGCTCTACATCCTAAAGTCATCGAAGTCGCCGCTGTGGGTGTACCGCATGAAGCTTCGGGTGAGCTGGTGAAAGTATTTGTGGTGACAAACGATAAATCTTTAACCAAAGAGGACATTATCAAGCATTGTCGCGTACATTTGACGGGATATAAAATTCCTAAGCTGGTAGAATTTAGAGATGAATTACCCAAAACGAATGTAGGTAAGATCCTACGTCGTGAATTAAGAGATGAAGCTAAGAACGATTAGCACTCTTGATCATTAGTGGTAATCGCCACTTTTTATAAACTAAAGCCGGCATATGCCGGTTTTAGCATTTCTAGACCGAATTCAGGTTATTTCAGGATTTTTGGAGAAGACTTTGTTAGCGTTTCAATATATTGACGATGATGCCAGTTTAGCGGCGCTCGTAGCGCAATACCGTGAAACCAAGTTACTTGTGATAGACACTGAGTTTGTAAGGACTCGCACTTATTATGCTCGCCTTGGGCTTATTCAAGCTTATGACGGTAAAACGTTAGCATTAATCGATCCCGTTGCAGTCAGTAACCTTAGCTTGTTCTGGAGCTTGTTAACCGATGACAATATTATCAAACTGCTCCATTCTTGCAGTGAAGATCTAGAGGTCTTTGCCAATAATGGTGGCTGCCAACCTAATCGTCTGTTTGATAGTCAAATAGCAGCAGGCCTTTGTGGTATGGGGTATGGTTTAGGTTACGCCAAATTGGTAGATCAAACTCTTGATATAAAGCTGGATAAAGGTGAGTCTCGCACCGATTGGTTGAAACGTCCTCTAACTGAAGCTCAATTAAGCTACGCTGCGAATGATGTCTATTACTTGTACGAACTTTACCCTCAGTTAGTCGAAAAACTTGAGTCTCAGGGAAGATTAGATTGGGTTTATGAAGATGGAGAGCGGATGACGTTAGGTCGACTTGATGCTCCCGCTCCAGAAGTGGCTTATCTTAAAGTTAAAAATGCATTTCAGTTGTTGCCTCGGCAGTTAGCCGTATTGAAAGCGTTAGCAAGTTGGCGTTTAAATCGAGCGTTAGTTAAAGATTTAGCATTAGGCTTTGTGGTTAAAGATCATGCTCTGATTGCTTTGGCGAAAAAGATGCCGAAAACGTCTAATGAACTGTATAAAATGACTGAGGTTACAGAACAAGAAAAACGTATTCATGGTAAAGATATCTTAAATATCATCGAAAACGTTAACTTTGACGACCTCCCTAAAGCATTGGATGTTTTAGCGCTTAAGACGGGCTATAAAGCGGCCTTTAAGAGTATTAAACAGTGCATAGCTGAACAAGCTGAAGCGCAAGATGTACCGATTGAGCAACTTGGTTCGAAGAAATTGATCCATGAATATCTGGAATGGGTATGGGATGGCAAAAAAGGTAAGCTGCCTTTAGTATTAAGTGGCTGGCGTAAAACGGTGGTTAGCGACGCACTTAACGCGCTTGCGTTGTAGAGCGTTGCGTTATATCAACAGCTCTGCTCAAGAGCTTTAGTCTCAAATATTAGACTGACAAAAAAGCCCGCATATAGCGGGCTTTTTTTATCTGCTAAAAGTGACTTTTATAGGTCACCTTAAATCAACGTGGAGCGATAAAAGCGCCGTCACATAGCCAAGACATGCCGGTTGCACCTTTTACTCGTTATCCTTGATCTGGCAAGGTTACATTGAGTTCTAATACCGATAAGTTGTCGTCATTTTGATCAAGTTGCACTGACACTTGATCGGCTCCTACTTTTACGTATTTGCGAATAACGTCGATGATCTCCTGCTTCATTTGCGGGAAATAATCGGGTGCATCGCGTTCACCACGCTGGTGGGCGACAATGATCTGCAAACGTTCTTTGGCGGTTGCAGCAGTACTCGGGGTCTTCTTCGTTTTAAAATAATCAAGTAATGACATAATTAGCTACCAAAAATTCGTTTCAGGAAACCTTTCTTCTCTTCCGTAATAAATCGGAAAGGCACTTCTTCACCAAGCAATCGCTCTACAGCATCGCTATAGGCCATACCAGCATCGCTCTCTGTATCAATAATAACAGGTACACCAGAATTCGACGCTTTTAATACAGCTTGTGATTCAGGGATAACACCTAATAGCGGGATGGCGAGGATCTCTTCAACATCCTCCACACTGAGCATTTCGCCAGTCTTGACACGAGCTGGGGAGTATCGAGTCAGTAAAAGGTATTCTCTTACTGGCTCAAGTCCTTCTTCAGCCCGCTTAGACTTGCTTTGCAACATCCCTAGAATACGGTCCGAGTCTCGAACCGAGCTTACTTCTGGGTTAGTGGTTACAATGGCGATATCCGCGAAGTAAAGCGCCATCATGGCACCTGTTTCAATACCCGCCGGAGAATCACAAATGATATAGTCGAAATCTTTCGCTAAGTTATTAAGTACCGTGCCCACACCTTCTTTGGTGAGCGCATCTTTATCGCGCGTCTGAGATGCTGGTAATACAAATAGCTTAGGGCAACGTTTGTCTTTAATCAGTGCTTGGTTTAGATTTGCTTCACCGTTAATGACATTAACGAAGTCATAAACGACACGTCGTTCACAACCCATAATTAAATCTAGATTACGTAGACCGATATCAAAATCAATGACGACGGTCTTATGACCTTTTAATGCAAGGCCGGTGGCAATAGCTGCGCTTGTGGTTGTTTTCCCCACACCGCCTTTTCCTGACGTGACAACAATTATTTGCGCCATTTGTTATTCCTTTTTATTTGCGCTCTTACAGAGGCAATGATTCAACCGTAAGCGATTCGCCCTCTAGGCGAATACAACCGCTCTGAGCGGCTCCGTTTTGTTGAAGATTTTCAGTTAACCAGTATTGACCTGCAATCGATACTAGTTCAGCTTCAATTTTTTGCGCCATTATCACGGCATTTCTATCACCCGCGGCGCCAGCCATTGCTTTTCCTCGCAGCGTGCCATAAATATGGATACTGCCATCTGCTATCACTTCTGCACCATTGCCTACAGCACCTATCACAATCAAGTCACCGTTTTTAGCATAGATCTGCTGACCTGAACGGATGTTTTGTTTGACGATTTTGGTGGTTTTTGGCATCTGAGGTTGGTTAGAAGCTGCTTTGCCTGATTTAATAATGGCTAATCCTATTGATTTAGCCATTTCGTTAATTTCAGGCAAGGCACTCGTGATCCCAACAATAATAAGCTGGCGGCTGGTTAAAATTTCTTTCAAGCCTAATAAGTCGAAATTACTCGTTTTAATGGCACTTAAATTAACCACTAAAGGCGCACCAAGAAAAAACTGAGGTGCAATAGCAAGTTTACTGTCTAACTCCGCTGTTATAACTGCCATATCCTGACTATTAATATGCAGAACAGAGAGAGTAAAAGAGGAGCCTTTTAATTCGAGGCGGGGTGTTTGCATTCCTGTATAACTCTCTAGAAAAGTCAGCGTATCGCTGATATCCATTATATTCCTAACAGTCCATGTTATAGTGTGTGGCATAAGCTGGCAAGTTGAATAGTCTGGAAATCGAGTCGTATATGATCTGTGCTGTATATAAAAGTTTAAGAAAAGCGGATAGCTATCTTTTTGTTGAAAAACGTGATCATTTTGAACGCGTTCCTGACGCCCTAATGGAGATGTTTGGCGTACCTAAATTAGTGATGATGTTGCCGCTGGTAAAGCGCGATCATTTAGGTTTTGCTGATATCAAAAAAGTGGAATCCGAATTAAATGCCAAAGGATTTTATTTACAGCTACCGCCACCTGTGATTAATTTGTTAGAACAACATAAGAAAGATATTGGTTATAACCCTGATTAACAGCATTTAGTCAGGACAAAGGGAGTATTTATGCTACTGAATAAACAGGCTTTTACATTAACGTGTGGGTTAATGCTCTCTTTTACTGCGATGGTAAGTCATGCCAACACTACCGATAGAGGTAGCTTTAGCGATTATGTTGCTCAGCTAAAACAAGAAGCTGTGGAGCAGGGCGTTAGCACACAGATCATTGATGATGTTTTTCCCAAAATCAAAATGTTTAAGAAAGCGGTAGCCTCTGATAAAGCACAACCGGAAACAAAGTTAACGTTAGAGACCTACCTTCCAAGAGTGGTTCCTGCGTGGAAAGTTGATAAAGCACGTAATTTGTTCAAAACTCATCAAGTAGAGCTTGAGCGCATTGGTAAGCTATACGGCGTGCAACCTCGATTTATAGTGGCTTTGTGGGGAGTAGAGTCAAACTTCGGCAAGTTAACCGGTAATTATCCAGTGTTATCGGTAACAGCTTCATTAGCTTATGAAGGTCGCCGAGAAGCCTTTTTCAAAAAGGAATTTTTTGCAGCGCTTAAAATCGCTGAACAAGAGCAGTTTTCCTTTGAAGAGATGAAAGGTTCTTGGGCTGGGGCAATGGGGCAAACTCAGTTTATGCCCACCTCCTTTTTAGCTTACGCTCAAGATGGCGACGGTGATGGTAAAAAAGATATTTGGAACAACGCCAGTGACGCGTTTGCGTCCGCAGCGTATTACCTGCAGCAAGCCGGTTGGAAAGAGTCTGAAACGTGGGGCCGACAAGTTAAAGTCCCTGATACATTTGACAATACCCTGGCAGATTTAGCGGTTAAGAAAACATTTTCACAATGGCAAACGCTAGGTGTTAGACGATTTAATGGTAGCGATCTTCCCAACCGAGATGACATGATGATCTCTATGGTGATGCCAGATGGTGCGAAAGGTCGAAAATACTTGGTATACGATAACTATCGCGGATTACTACGTTGGAATAAATCGAACTACTTTGCCATTTCAGTGACTTATCTTTCAGAAAAAATTAAGTACCCACCGATCAGTTAACGGTAATATAAAAATAGCGGCTTTTAAGCCGCTATTTTTGTATGCGCCACATATAAGCCAAGTGTCAATTTAGCTAAGCAAACCTATTTTTATGGCTTGAACTGTAGTGCAAGAGAACATATTGCTGGTGTACAATAGCGTCTCTTTGAGCAGAATAGAGTTAACGATTTTAGATGGCATTTTGGAATGAAAAAACACTAGCACAGATGAACACAACGGAGTGGGAGTCATTGTGTGATGGCTGTGGTAAATGTTGCCTCAATAAGTTGATAGACGATGAAACCGAGGAACTTTATTACACCAACGCCGGGTGTAAGCTATTAGATGCCAAACAGGGTCATTGCCAGAATTATGAGCAACGTTTCAGCTTTGTTCCATCTTGTACCAAAGTTACCATCGATAACTTGGCGATGCTAACTTGGCTACCCGATAGTTGCACTTATAAACGTCTCAATGAAGGGCGTGGTTTGCCTACTTGGCATCCGTTAAAGACAGGCTCAAAGGACGCGATGATCGCAGCGGGAATGTCAGTTGCGGGTAAAGTGACTTGCGAAAGTAAAATTCGTTATATGGAAGATCACATCGTTATTTGGCCAATGAAAGATGTAGATTGAATCATCTATATTGACCAGGTAAACAAAAATGCCGATAAGTTAAACTTATCGGCATTTTTGTTTTTCGAACTTAGTGGACGGTCTCAGTGCTAACGTTCAGAGTTAGCTGAGCTTATTTATGCTCTCACTTTTGTCATATCGACATATAATTTAAGCGTTTGTCCTGGCTGAATATACTTACTTTTCTCAAGTGAGTTCCAACGCACAAGATCGCTTACCTTAACGTTAAACTTGCTCGCAATTCTCGCTAATGAATCACCGCTACGCACTTTATAATTAATCGTACGCATCACTTCACTTAAGCCTTGCTTACTGGCCGTGCGACTTCCAGTCCAAATCGCCAATTTTTGACCAATTTGAAGTGGATCTTTGGGCGCCATGCTATTCCAACTTGCCAGTTGTGATATTTTAACTTGATGTTGCTTGGCTATTTTCCAAAGTGAATCACCTGATTTTACTTTGTATGTTAGCTTCTGCTGCCCACGAGTCTTGTTTTGCTTACGGTTTTTACGCTGATCAGCTGACAGTAAATACTCATCTAAATTCTTGGCTGCGACAGGAATTAATAGAAACTTGCCAGTGACAATGGTATTGCCATTGATATTATTGACTGATTTTAACGCCGACACTGTAGTGCGATAACGCTTGGCGATCAGGCCCAAGCTGTCACCTGATTTTATCTTATAACGCTCCCAATTTAGCCTGTCGCTAGTTTGGGTCTCGCTTAGGGCAATTTTAAACGCCGCCGCTTTTTCAACGGGTAGCACCAAATTGTGTGGGCCTTCAGGCGCGGTTGCCCAGCGGTTAAATCCTGGGTTGAGCTTATGCAGTTGGGAAGTCGTCATATTGGCGAGATCTGCAGCAA
>NZ_PJBM01000202.1:0-9086 GCF_002836075.1 Shewanella sp. GutDb-MelDb
GTCCAATAGCCTGTTACAGAGAAAACTAATTGTCACTTTGTGTTCCAGGCTCCAAAAGTGAATAAGAGCCTGACTCATCATCGCTAGCCGCCCATACCGCCGTGCATGCCACCGTGATGGCCACCATTACCATTACCGCACTCATGTACCGTCTGCTGGCCGCCCTGTGTTCCAGTCTCTATGGTAATTGAACCAGAATCTTTAAACATTACAAACGAACCACTGCTGATATCATCGGCGATTGGGTCATCTAAATGGCCTAAACAGCTGTAGCCAACCCGATAGTTTCCGGCTGGCAAGTAGCCCATGGAAAAGTGCCAGTTACCGTCGATGTCCTGCATCATAGGACTTACCGCTGTAGGGGCCGTGAAACTCGCTGGCGGATTGGTTCCCATATCCGCCATTTGGTTTATATTGGTTACCTGTTCTGGGTACAAGTAGGCCAAATGGTTAAATTGGCCTCCCGCCGGGGTCAGATCGGCGTAAGCCGTCTCACAATCAGCAATCCATTGGGGGTCTACCTCACCCAACAAGTGGCCCATATGGCTATTATCGATGGACCACATGGCTTCATGGCTTAAATTGTATTGTCCCTGCTCCTGAGACAGGCCACGATACAAATCAATTTCCATGGTGATGGCAAGATGCTGCCCAGTAACAATCTCAACATCTGAAATGGGCAGCTGTCCATTTTCAACATGCAAACCGTGGCGCCCCTGACCATCTTCAACATAGCAGCCCTGATTACCATCACCCTGATGAATGGTGACATAAGCATCATGGTATTGTCCTGAGGGCAAGTCGATGCTATCGACCATAAGATGGCTATCAATCCCCTGAAAATCAAGTAGATTAAATGCCATATTCTGTAAGTCATGCCTATGGATAACGCCCGAGGCGTCTGTCATGACCAGTTCCCCCATGACCATACCCACATGGGAAACCCCAGCCATAGGTGAATCAGAAATGGCTAAAGAGAATTTACCCAGAGGCAATTCCGGTGCAGTGACAGTGCTATCACCATCACTGCCACAAGCCCCAAGCCAAAAAACCGAGGACAACACCAACACTGTTTTACAAATCGTCATAACGCCCCATTATTGAACCTATAATTTTCCCCAAGCATAGCCCTTTAGTGGTATACACGCTGATTTATTAACCGCGAATATGATACAGATCAATATGCAGTGCACGGGTATATGAAGTTGAATGCAGTCACTTGAAAATAAAGGATTTTAATACATACCAGTATATTTACCGGTCACATAAAAAGAATGAAAAACCACTTTTACAGCGTATTTACTCAGCGTCAGTATTACAAAGCAAACAAAAACACCCGTTGCAGAATGATAAATTTACCAACCCACTATATATCTGCTGAGGTTTATTCCGGCGACGGTGCCGATGACTTTATTTTTATCTACTGCTGGTAAGTCGGTGGATTGTGGACAATATTAGCAACAGCGAGCATCATTCATACCCTCATGGTAGCGTTGGTCTTTGCACTAAAACTGTGCTCCGCCACTCACCCTGTGAGCCTAATAACAAGCTGATCCTTTGTCAGCAGTCATATGCAACGAGTGATAGACCCAGCGTCTTTCGATGACCATTGCCATGTACATCGCTATGCTTCTTTGCTTGCTAAATCCTATTTTTGCCTAGAAAGCAAAAGTGGTTTGCCTCACGGGTTATGGTTGGTTCATTGAACAAAACATAGAATAGCCCCATCTTGTTAAGCAAGTCCCATACTATTCTATTAAAAGGCAGCAACCATGAAAGCAATGATCATTAAAGAAATCGGTTCAAGCGACGTTTTTCAATTAGTAGAAAAAGCAAAACCAACATTAAAATCTGGCCACATGGTTGTTGAAGTAAAAGCAACCAGCGTAAACCCACTTGATACTATGCTACGTTCAATTGAACTGCCTTGGTCTGCAAACTTACCCGAAGTATTACACGGTGATGTTGCTGGTATCGTTGTTGAAGTAAGTGAAGATGTAGCAAACTTCAAGATTGGTGACGAAGTTTATGGTATGGCAGGCGGGATTAACGGTGTTGACGGTGCACTAGCAGAGTTTATGTTAGTAGATGCACGTTTAATGGCGCAAAAGCCAAAAACACTAACCATGAAACAAGCGGCGGCATTACCCCTCGTTGCGATCACATCATACGAAGCACTTGTACACAAAATGAATGTACAAGCTGGCGATAACGTACTTATTCATGGTGCAACGGGTGGCGTTGGTCACATCGCTGTGCAGCTTGCAAAAGTACTGGGCGCCACGGTGACATCAACTCATTCACCAGCGACTGCTGAATTAGCGAAAACAGTCGGTGCAGATAACCTAGTTGATTTCACAGCAGAAACAGTGGCTGACTATGTGCAAGCACACACTGGCGGCAAAGGTTTTGATAAGATCTTTGATACGGTAGCTGGTGAAAACATCCAAAAGTCATTTGAAGCAGCAAAATTCTATGGTCACGTAACAACAATTTTACCCATTGAAAACGTACTGCAAGTGGCCCTTAAAAGCTTATCATTCCACAGTGTATTAATGTTGATCCCACTATGTCACGGCATTAACCATGGATCACACGGCCGTATCTTAACTGAAATTGCAGCACTGGTTGATGCAGGTAAGATCACGCCAATCATTGATAACAGCAATTTTTCTATCTGGGAAGTAGCACAAGCACATGATCACCTAGGATCAGGTAAAGCGGTAGGTAAAATCACCCTAACAGCGTAATTATAGTGTAAAGATTCTAAACACCCAAAAGCCTCACAATCTCTAGATAATAGAAGCTGTGGGGCTTTTATATTTATGTATATTTATAACCAGCTCTTTTTATAACAGGCTTGTGTCTAAAAAGATTAGACTAGGATTCACGCAGTCACAGCTTGAAATACCACGCCAGTGACCTTATCAATCTGCTGTACATTATGGGTTTATTGATCCCATCATTATGAGAGCGTTATTCTAGGCTGCTCATTAATCATGGTGAGTCATAATCGCGAACAATAAACTCATCATTTTCTGCTGCCATCAAGCCTAACAATACTTGGCTTGCTTGTTTAGGAGAGACGGCATGACAAATGGCTGATACCAGCGCAATCCCATCAACCTGGGTAGTCGCTATCTGTCTAATGTTAGCGTCATTTATTCCTCCAATGGCAACCAGAGGCAATCGACTCTCTTTTACCGCATTTGCTAAGCCTTCAATGCCCCACTCTTTAATGATATTTGTCTTCGTTGGCGTCGAAAAAACAGCACTGATCCCAAGGTAATCAACAGGTAAATTTTGTGCTTCATGTAACTGTGCTTCATTTTCAACAGACAAGCCCAATATCATATCAGCGCCAATCAGCTCACGAGCAACAATGGCAGGCATATCCGATTGCCCCAAGTGCACCCCATCGGCCTGAACCGCCAATGCTACATCGACTCGATCATTAATAATCAATGGCACACCACTGCCTTGCAATATCTGTTTGACCGCAGCCGCTCTTTCAATAAACGCGCTTACATTGCCGTGCTTTTCACGTATTTGCACCATAGTAACGCCACCTTTTACCGCCTCAGAGACAACTTGGCATAACGTATCAATGTCTTGCTGATCATCGGTCACTAAATACAGTTTATAAGGGTTATTCATACAGTGTTGCCTATGCATTCACGGTTAATTTTAAACGACGAGTCAGTGTTTCTTCATCTAATAGATAAAGTGCATCCAGCAGGTTCATTTGTAAACTACCTGGACCTGCTGATTTCTCTGCCGCTATTTCACCCGCCACCCCTAGAATCGCCGTTGCTGCTACGCCAGTATCATCACCAATCGCAGCGAAAGCCCCTGTTAATGCCGTATGCGTACAGCCCATTCCAGTCACAAAAGGCATCATCGCGTGACCATTATTCAATTGATACTGCGTATCAAGGGTAACCACATAGTCGGTTTCACCAGAAATAACGACGTTACACCGATACTCTTGCGCCACATACCGCGCAGCACCTAATGCGGAATCACTGCTGTCTAATGCATCAACCCCTTTGCTTTGCGCGTTTTCACCCGCTAATGCGATAATTTCAGACGCATTACCACGAATGATCAGCTTATTCGCGGCATCAGCAATGTGGCGAGCCGTTTGCGTACGAAGTTGACTCGCACCACAGCCAACAGGATCAAGTACCACCACTTTATTATTGGCATTGGCTTGCTCGACAGCAAAATGCATTCGCGGTGTCCAAACACTGTCTAACGTACCAATGTTAATCACTAAGGCACCGGAGAAACTCATCATCTCTGCCATTTCTTGTTGGCTATGCGCCATGATGGGTGATGCACCTAACGCTAATAAGGCATTCGCAGTATTGTTCATCACAACGTAGTTTGTGATATTCACCACCAATGGTTTTGTCTCACGCAGTGTCGCTAATGCTGCAATAATTTTTTGCGTATTCATAACTGTCATGATGCTTTCCTATTTTGTATTTGGTGTGCCCATTTAGGCGCCGTCGAGACCTTGTTGCCAAAATGCGACTTCCATTCGAGTGGCGGTTTTAAAAATATGACATAAACGCTGGCCTCGTTGGCTGTTTATATCAATATCAGCCAGCAGCTCATCCAATTGTGTCATGCTTTTTTGAACACCAGATTGGAACTCTTCTCCACCGTACATCTTGATCCAATTAGCGTAGGGGTTACCCTCAAATATCGTGGATTCACTTGCTAATAATTGCGCGCCAATAACAGCATATCCCTTTGAACATGGCGCTAGCGCGGCATATAAATCAATCACATCACCGGACATTCCCGTATCCAATACAAAGCGCGTATACGCCACCGTACCAAAGGCTTCGGGTTCCGCTTCCATCTCAGGCTCTGAAATGGCCCATTCAGCACAATACGTTAAGTGATGGGCTATTTCTGAGTCCAATAACGCTTGCACGCTCGGTAATGCCATCCGCATTTCAGCTAAGGTTCTCGCTTTGTAAATCGCCAAGGCATACGCTCGGGCATATTGCTTTAAAAACAAAAAATCTTGTTTTAAATAATGTAAGAAAGACGAATGAGCTAACTCGCCGACCGCTAATGCCTTCACAAAATAGTGCTCAGTATATTCATTCCATTCACTTTGACACGCTTGAATTAGGTCTTGATGATTCATATTTGTCTCTAACATTAAAAAGGGGGAGTCGTTTACAAAACGGGTACAAAATCTTGTGCTTTAGGCAGCGTTTTAATGATCTTATGTTGATACATGAATGCAGAAAAACGATCATAGCGTTGTAAATCAACGGCGGCAGGACGCAAAGCAAAGCGCGTTAACGTATCGTTCCATGCTCGCTTATTTAATTCATTATTCAAGGTATCTGGCGCGTAAGAAACGAAGGTTCTCCATGCTTCTTCTGGGTGATTCACAATAAATAGTGTTGCCTTTTCAATTGCATGATTAAACTTCTTTAAAGCTTCGGCATCATAGGTTTTTGCATTCGCCACAAAAACCAGTTCATCATACGATGGCACTCCATGCTCTTCAGGAAAAAAGGATTTTGCTTTATAGCCTTCTAACGCTAATTGATTGGTTTCAAAATTACGTAATCCTCCCCAAATCGCATCAACTTTACCCGACGCTAATGATGACGATAGCGCCCATCCAACATTGATGATTTTTATCTCAGAGAAATCCACACCCTCTGTTTTTAACATGGTGCCAATGGTCGCTTCTTCGTTACCCGCAATCGAGATCCCGACTTTCTTACCTTTTAAATCAGCCAGTGAGTTAATGTTTCCATTATCAAGCACCATTAAGGTATTGAGTGGTGTCGCAATCAGTGTCGCAGAGCGGATCAGTGGCAATCCTGCAGCCACATCGATGGTTAAACTGGTTTGATAGGATATCGCTAAATCGACATTATTAGCGGCCACCAATTTGGCTGGCATACTGGGATCCGCAGGCTCTTGAATGGTAATGTTCAAGCCTTCTTCTTTGAAATAGCCTTTTTGTTGAGCAATCACCACAGGGCCATGATTTGGATTTACAAACCAATCCAACATTAATGTCATCGCTTTATCTTCAGCACTCGCCATTAAGGAGTAACTTGCAATAAGCACAGCCATCGCTCCTTTAATCATGATCTTTTTCATTTGTTTAAATCCCTTACGCTATCAATCTATTTATCGTGTTGCCACGGTATGAGTTTTTGAATCAGTACATCAGTGAGAAAATAAAGGTTGACGGATAAAGCAGCAAGAATGAATAAGGCGGCAAACATTTCATCAATCATCATTCGAGCATTAGCTTGCAGCATTAAATAACCAAGCCCTTCACTTGATCCTACCCACTCCCCCACCACGGCACCAATAGGCGCAACGACCACTGCAACACGGATCCCAGACGCTAATGAAGGTAAGGCAGCAGGCAAGCGAACGTGTTTAAGTAACTGCCATTTTGATGCGCCCATGGTGTGCGCTAAATCGAGGTAACCGGTTGGGGTATTACGTAAACCGTCGTAACAACAAGTTGTCACCGGAAAGAAGATAATCAGCGCCGCCATCACGATTTTTGACGCAATGCCGTAACCTAACCACAGCATTAAAATCGGGGCGATAGCAAATACAGGAATGGCTTGGCTCGCAATTAAAATAGGCAATAACCAACGTCGAAGTGGGTCAAACAGCAGCATTTGGAGTGCAAACAATAACCCCATAGAAAGGCCCAAACCAAGACCAAGAATAATCTCTTGCGCGGTGATCCATGAATGGAATAACAACACATCGTAACGCTGTATTAGTTTTTCAAACACCGCTATCGGACTCGGCAAAATGAAACTGGGCAATGCGAAAATCATAATAACAAACTGCCATATCGCCAGTATTACAGCAGCACTGACGATGATTCTTCCTATCGATTTAGCGCTTTTCGGTAACGCTTTTGGCTCTGCCCTCTCCGTTTGTAACACAATCGTTTGAGATGCAATGTGGTTGTCGGAGTGCTCATGATTGATTGAAATTGGCTTAGACATAGTCAACCTCCAACGTATCAATGATCTGTTGCTGAAGAATCGCTAACTCCGCATCAAATTTTCGTGGAATGCTTGAGTTTGGCACCGGTAAAAGCACCGCTGAGGCTGGTTGACCTTGCATGATATAAATCGCATCACTTAATCTAAGTGCTTCTTGCGGATCATGCGTGATGAGTAATACTGTTTTACCCGCCAAGACTTGGACTGCAAGCGCTTGCAGTCGATGGCGAGTAACCGCATCTAACGCAGAAAAGGGCTCATCCATTAATACCATCGGCTTGTCTTGCATTAACGTTCTTGCTAACGCCACACGCTGACGCATTCCTCCAGACAGTTGCACGGGCATACTCTGTTCATGCCCTTTTAATCCAACACGCTCTAGCAATTCAATCGCGCGGGCTTGATTGGCATTAAATTGAGTGTTCACCGAAAATTTGCGAGCAAAACAGACGTTATCAAGTACGTTTAACCACGGCATCAATAGATCTTGTTGCGCCATGTAAGCAATGTTGCCTTCTAAGCATTCTCCCCCATCAATGTGAATGTCACCCGACCACATCACTTTATCTGTCAATAAACCTGCCATATAACGCAAAATTGAAGTTTTACCACAACCACTTTTACCCAATATCGCCGTCCACTTTCCTGCAGCGATGGACATGTTTAAACCCGACATAATGGCCGCTGCGCTGTCTTTGTATTGCAAAGTGCCATTTGAGATAACTGCACCGAGGCTGTTATCACATGGCTCTAGCTTCATTACGACTGCCCTTGAGTGTTTAAGACAAAAAAGTGATTCACGGGCCCATGTCCTTGTCCAATATTCAACTCATCAGCATGGGCAATCGCTTGAGTAATGTAGTATTTGCCCCGTTTTACCGCCGCTGATAATTCATGCCCTTGAGCTAAGTAAGAGGCGATTGCAGAAGATAAGGTGCAACCTGTTCCGTGTGTATTGCGGGTTTTGATCCGCTCCGTTGATAAACGCTCAACATTGTCGGCAAGGATCAGTAAATCAGTGCTGTTGTCATCGGTTTCTAGGTGGCCACCCTTTAGCAAAACAGATTTAGCGCCTAATTGACGAAGTTCGTCGATCATAGCAATCATTTCATCTTCGTTTTTGGGGACTGAGCAGCCAATTAGCGCAGCGGCTTCTGGCAAATTAGGGGTAATGACATCGGCCAGAGGGAGCAGTTCCGATTTAAGGCTATCAATGGCAGAGGAGTGGAGAAGAAGATCACCGCTGGTTGCGACCATGACGGGATCAACTACGAGATATTTAGGGGTGTACTGTTTAATTTTTTTAGCGACAGAATGAATGATATTTGAATCACTTAACATGCCAACTTTTACGGCAATCACATTCAGATCCGAAAATACGGCATCAAGTTGTTGCTCGACAAACTCTGCATTGATCGGGTAAATACCCGTAACCGCTTGTGTATTTTGTGCCGTTAATGCAGTAATAACAGAGCATGCATAACCGCCAGTCGCTGAAATGGCTTTAATGTCGGCTTGAATACCGGCACCACCACCGCTGTCTGAACCGGCAATGGTCAATACAATAGGAGTCGTAACGAATGGAGTTAAAGATGCTGTGGTGACTAATGAAGACATATTTATTTCCCTAACTAACAGTCAGGAAAAAACAGTCGTGTGAGAATAAATGCGCCAAAAGGTGCTATCTCAGCAAAAGAAACGGATCAGGAAGAACGCCTCAAATGACCATTAGTTCCCTACGTCAGTATTAACTGAATCAGGTTCAACGGGTTCATTTTATGATCTCAGCCTATTGGCTCCCCGACTAATCACCACACACTATCATTAATCGATTTGTAAAGAGCATGCTTTTTGATGAGAATGCTAACTGAGTTAACTAATTATCATCTTATGCATTCGATTTGGATACTAATTAAACAATATTTCTGCGCAGTTAAGAAAGCTTTGACGCTTCGTCAACTTGCCATGCCAAATAAGACATTCCCACCCTTAGCGGCCAGATTTAGGAGGTACGAGTCCAAGAATGGACGAAGGTAGAATAATGCAGGAGCAATTACCGAG
>NZ_PJBM01000203.1:0-8930 GCF_002836075.1 Shewanella sp. GutDb-MelDb
TTGGGTCTGCTTACAAAATACCGAGAAGACAACAATGTGCAGAAAGTCGATTTAGGCGTTGGTGTGTACAAAGATGAGACCGGTCACACGCCTATTTTGTCTTGTGTGAAAAAGGCTGAAAAGTACAGATTGGACACCGAGTCAACTAAAGTTTACATCGGCCCTACCGGTTCTGCTGATTTTAATCGCCTAATGTCAGAGCTTGCTTTTGGCACCGAAAACCCTGCCATTATGGCCAATAGAGTTCGCACTGTATCCACCCCCGGTGGCACAGGCGCCTTAAGAGTCGCGGCGGACTTTATCAAACGTTGTAATCCTAACGCTGTACTGTGGGTTAGCGATCCAACCTGGGCAAATCATACTGGCTTATTTGAAGCGGCTGGCATCACGGTTAAGACCTACCCATATTACGATTATGAGACTAAATCACTCAAGTTCGATGAAATGAAAGCCGCTTTATCTCAAGTGGGGAGTGATGATGTAGTGTTATTGCACGCATGCTGTCATAACCCGAGTGGTATGGATCTGAATCAACAGCAGTGGGATGACATTATTGAGCAGACTGTTGAACAAGGCTTCACTCCGTTAATTGATATGGCTTATCAAGGCTTTGGTGACGGTGTTGATGAAGACGCATATGGCGTTAGAAAAATGGCAGCCAGAGTAGACAACATGATTTTATGTAGCTCTTGCTCTAAAAACTTCGGCCTGTACCGTGAACGTATTGGTGCCTGTTCTATCATAGGTAAAAACGCTGCAGCTAGTGATATTGCGTTTTCAGTGTTGCTGTATGTCGTCCGTTGCATCTATTCAATGCCGCCAGCACATGGTGCAGCTATTGTTGAAACCATTTTAGGTTCTGCAGAATTAAAGCAAGAGTGGCTTGATGAATTAACAGTGATGCGCAATAGAATAAATGGCAATCGCACCATGCTGGTTAACAAGCTAAAAGAGATAGGCGTTACTCGTAACTTTGACTTTATTACTCACCAAAAAGGGATGTTCTCTTTCCTTGGTATTACGCCTGCACAAGTGGCACAACTTCAAAGCGAATACAGTGTGTATATGGTAGATTCAAGCCGTATTAGCATCGCCGGAATCGGCACAGGAAATGTGGATTACTTAGCAAAGTCGATTGCAAAAATTCTTTAACAGTCAGCCAGCTAAATAAAAAGCCGCTGTTCAGCGGCTTTTTATTACTCAATTTATAAGCTTAAGCATTCTTTTTTGCAAATTCTCGCATAAAACCAACAAGTGCTATAACGCCCTCTAAAGGCATAGCGTTATACAAGCTTGCTCGCATACCACCGACACTACGGTGGCCTTTTAGGGCGACCAAACCAGCATCTTTGGCGGCTTCAAGGAACACACCATCAAGTTCATTGTTCACCAATTGAAATGTTACATTCATGCGCGAGCGGTTTTCAATTGCAACACCACTGGTATAAAAATCTAGTTCATCAATACATTGATAAAGCAGCTTTGCTTTTTCAATATTAATTTTTTCTACCGCGGCAACACCTCCGATTGATTGTAGCCAGCTAAAGACCTCTGCAGCCAAATACCAAGCAAATGTTGGCGGGGTGTTATACATAGATCCATGTTTGACGGCCAGTTTATAATCCATGATTGAAGATTGCGGTAAGCTAGGTAGGGCCAGCATATCGTCACGCACAATAACGATACTTAAACCTGACGGACCGATATTTTTCTGGGCGCCAGCATAGATGAGGCTAAACTGGCTAACGTCAATTTTGCGCGATAAGATATTTGAAGACATATCGGCAATCACAGGCCATGGGCTGTTTAATGGTTCAAAAATTTCAATACCATCGACGGTTTCATTAGGGCAATAATGTAAATACCGATAATCTTTATCGATTTGAGATAAATCAGGTAAGACTACAGCATTTTTCCCGGTAGATTTTTCGACGATGTTAATCGTGTCGATGTTCCTGTCGCCGGCGAGTTTTTTTGCCTCATCAACAGCCGCAGAAGACCAACTGCCATCGACTAGATATAAAGCGCGCCCATCTTCACCAAGAAAATTATTAACGACTGCAGAGAACTGACCTCGTCCACCACCATGCATAAAAAGAACATGATAATTTGCTGGGATATCCATTACCGCTCGAAGATCTGTTTCTGCTTGCTCCGTTAATGCAATGAACTCTTTACTGCGATGGCTTATTTCCATCACTGAAGTGCCCATACCGTTCCAATCTAATAATTCTCGTTGTGCTTTTTGCATAACAGCTTGAGGCAACATCGCAGGTCCGGCACAGAAATTATAAATAGCGCTCACAGCATTGTCCTTATATCATTTTCAGCTAACACATTAATAGGATATACAATAACCTACAGTATATCGTAACTAACAGCTGATTAGTGGTTAGAAAAAAATTAGTCATCAAGTAAAAATAGGCCGTTATTTTACGCTAAAACAAAATCAGTAATCACTAGTAAAGTCCTGCTTTTTGAACAACAATAGTAATCTTATATAAGAGCGTGGAGGTGAACATTGTTGCTTATTCATCGTACTGTTTTACACCGTTTGCACGATAAATTTAGCTGAGTTCCTTTAATGATGACTTAAGTTTACATGTTGAGTCGACTAATAAAAATTTGAATATTAGCAATATACCCCTAAATATTTTAGTCGTTATCAATTGTTACTCAGCGCTCATGGAAGCGCTCACTTTTAATTGAAATAACACAAATAAATGGTCAACTGGATATTTACATGTTTTTAAAATCAGCCTTTTTCTTCGGCACTATCTCATTATCTTTAAGTGCCTTGCTAAACACTCAACAAGTACAAGCCTCGCAATTTGACACAGTATCAGACAAGTTCAAACAGAGTTTTCATAGTCAATTAAAAAAGAGAAAAGTGCCTGGTGGTGCATTTGTTATTGTCGAAGGCGACAAGATATTAAAGCTCAGCTACTACGGGAAGCGCAGTAAAGGAGGCTCACTAAACGTTAATGCGAATACCGTATTTAGATTAGCATCAGTATCAAAAACCTTTGCTGGCTCTCTCGCGAGTATGTTGGTTCAAGAAAACAAATTGGATTGGAAACAATCGATAAACGCTTACCTCCCCTCCTTTTCATTAGCGGATCCCAATGGTAGTAAGCAAATTAATTTAGGACATATTATTGGCCAAAGCACGGGGTTAATGCCTAATAGCTACGATAACTTAGTTAATGCTGACGTGAACATAGAAAAAATTATCAGTAAGTTCTCTGAGTTAACACCTATGTGTAAACCAGGTGTGTGTTACAGCTATCAAAATGTGGCTTTTTCATTCATAGAGGCCGCTATTGAACAAAAAAGCGGACAAACCTATGAGAGTTACATCAATGAACGAATATTTAGACCATTAAACATGAACACAGCCTCTGTGGGTTTTGAAGCTTTCAAACAAGAAAGCAATAGAGCTGAGCCACATGTAAAGACAAAATCAGGTTTTAAAAAAGTAAAAGTTAAAGCTAACTATTACAAACTGGCTCCTGCTGTCGGTGTAAACGCCAGTATTACGGATATGTCCAAATGGCTAATCGCTAACTTAGGAGAAAGACCCTCGGTGTTATCTCCTGCAGTCATTGCAGATGTAACGACACCAGGGGTTAAAACCACAAAAGAACTCCGCCGTCGAGATTGGAAGACTTATCTTGATGATGCACATTATGGTAAAGGTTGGCGAGTTTATGAGTTTGACGGTCGCCCACTCATTTATCATGCGGGTTGGGTTGCAGGTTACGTCGCTGAAATTTCCTATTCACCAGAGCTCAATATTGGCATGGTGATGCTATTGAATGGTGAATCTAGAGTCATCGCAAAATTAAGTGCTACCTTTTGGCACGACGTATTTAAACAGCAAAAGTAATGCAGGCCATAAATCATCTTGATTGTATTAAACAAAATGTATAAACAACAGAACTAAAAAAGGATGCCAATTGGCATCCTTTTTATTGACTTAAACAACCGCGTTATGCGTCGTCTTCAGGTTTCTCATCTGTCGCTGGAGCTTCAGTTGTAGCCTCGGTATCAAGCGCTTCAGTATCAGGCGCTTCAGTGATGATTGGGTTTCCCTCTTCATCAAGCTCAACATCTTCATCTTGTATCTCATCAATACGCTGGAGACCAACAACTTTCTCGTCATCAGCAGTACGGATAATCGTTACACCTTGTGTATTACGACCAATACTTGATACGCCAGTAGCCGGAGTACGCACTAAGGTGCCTTTGTCACTAATCAACATGATTTCATCATTGTCGCCAACTTGCACAGCACCAACTACAGCACCATTACGGTCGCTGACTTTAATTGAAACCACACCTTTAGTGCCACGACTCTTAGCCGGATACTCAGATAACGCAGTTCGTTTACCGTAACCGTTCTCTGTCACCGTTAGAATCGCACCATCTTCTTTAGGTACAATCAATGATACAACAGACTGGCCTGCTTCAAGTTTAATACCGCGAACACCGGTAGCAGTACGCCCCATAGCACGTAACGCGATAATCTCTTCGCCGGTTTCCGGATCAATTTTAACTTCACCCGTTTCTGCATTCCGCGCTTTCTCGTTGAAGCGAACCACTTTACCTTCATTAGAGAACAGCATGATGTCGTCATTACCATCGGTAATATCTACACCAATTAACTGATCGCCATCTTTAAGGTTCACCGCGATAATACCGTTAGCACGTGGATTGCTGTATGCCGTTAACGCTGTTTTCTTAACCGTACCGTGTGACGTCGCCATGATAATGTACTTATCATCTGCGTATTCACGTACAGGCAAGATTGCAGTGATGCGCTCACCTTCTGATAACGGTAGCAGGTTCACAATTGGACGACCACGAGCAGTTCTGCTTGCTAGTGGTAATTGATAAACCTTAAGCCAGTACATCTTACCAAAATCTGAGAAGCACAAAATCGTGTCATGGGTATTAGCAACCAAAAGCTTTTCAACGAAATCTTCGTCCTTCACTTTAGTCGCTGCTTTACCTTTACCACCACGACGCTGTGCTTGATAATCACTTAACACTTGGTATTTCGCATAACCAAGATGAGAAAGCGTAACAACAACATCTTCTTCGTTAATAAGATCTTCAAGACTCATATCAACTTCGTTAGCATTGATAACCGTACGGCGTTTATCACCAAAGTTCTCTAATACTTCATGAAGCTCTTCAGTGATGATCTCCATCAGACGTTGTGGGCTGCTTAGAATAAGAAGTAGCGCTGCAATAACTTCAAGTAGCTCTTCATATTCAGCAATGATCTTGTCATGTTCTAGACCCGTTAGACGGTGCAGACGTAGCTCAAGGATGGCTTGTGCTTGTTGCTCAGTCAGATAATACTTGTCATCACGGATACCATATTCTGGTTCTAACCATTCAGGACGAGCAGCATCATCACCGGCCTTTTCGAGCATGCCTTTAACATGACCGAGCTCCCATCCCTGTGCAATCAGCTTAACTTTGGCTTCAGCAGGAGTAGGTGACGCTTTAATTAGCGCAATAATAGGGTCAATGTTTGCAAGTGCAACGGCGAGAGCTTCCAAAAGATGAGCTCTTTCACGTGCTTTACGAAGTTCAAATACGGTACGACGAGTAACCACTTCACGACGGTGAAGGATAAAGCACTCTAGCATCTCTTTAAGGTTAAATAGTTTTGGCTGACCATTCGTCAACGCAACCATATTGATACCAAAAGAGCACTGCATTTGTGTTTGAGCATATAGGTTGTTAAGTACAACCTCGCCTACTTCACCACGCTTGATCTCAATGACAATACGCATGCCGTCTTTATCAGACTCATCACGTAGGCCACTAATGCCTTCAATCTTTTTATCTTTAACAAGCTCTGCAATCTTTTCGATTAAGCGCGCTTTGTTAACTTGATAAGGAATTTCATGAACAATAATTCGCTCACGTCCATTCTCTTCGGTTTCGACTTCAGCAAGGGCACGCATAATGGCGCGACCACGGCCCGTGTTATAAGCATCAATAATGCCTTTACGACCGTTAATGATTGCTGCAGTAGGGAAATCTGGACCAGGAATGTACTCCATCAACTGTTCAATTGATAAAGCCGGATCTTCAATCAGCGCTAAACAACCAGCAATCACTTCACTCATATTATGAGGTGGAATGTTAGTTGCCATACCGACCGCAATACCTGATGAACCGTTAACAAGTAACGTAGGAATACGCGTAGGCAATACAGCAGGAATAAACTCAGTACCATCATAGTTAGGTACAAAGTCAACAGTCTCTTTTTCAAGATCCGCTAATAATTGATGCGCAACTTTATCCATGCGGATTTCGGTATAACGCATTGCTGCCGCAGCATCACCATCGACAGAACCAAAGTTACCTTGGCCATCGATAAGTGGATATCTCATTGAGAATGGCTGTGCCAGACGAACAATAGTGTCATATACCGCTGTATCACCATGTGGATGATATTTACCGATAACGTCACCAACGACACGAGCAGACTTTTTATAAGGCTTGTTCCAGTCGTTTTTCAATTCACTCATGGCGAACAATACGCGGCGATGAACAGGCTTTAAGCCATCACGAACATCGGGCAGTGCCCGTCCTACAATTACGCTCATGGCGTAATCTAGGTATGAATTTTTTAATTCGTCTTCAATATTAATTGGTGTTATAGATGAAGCCAGATCAGTCATAAACCGCTCGATCCCTTGAAATTTAGCACGCAATCCTTACAGATAAGAATAGTCATGCTTGAAAACGTGATTTGGCATTCTAACACAGTTATTTGACGGCGCTAGACCCAATACAGCATTCATTTACTATATGAAGTAATAGGCAATACTATTGATTAAAATCAAGGCATAAGTGTATTTTTTGGTCACTTTTAATGATTCCTAAGAAACGACGCGATATCCGCTTTGTTTATTGGCACTAATCATTATAATGAGCACAAAAGACGAATTAATCGATCTGAGGTAATTAATAGTGCAAAACAATCATAATGTCGATCCTGAAGAGATTGCTAAATTTGAAAAAATGGCCGCCACTTGGTGGGATCTAAACGGTGAATTCAAGCCTCTGCACAATTTAAATCCACTTCGCCTCAATTATATAGATCAAACCGCTGGTGGCATTTTTGGCAAGAACGTACTTGATGTTGGTTGCGGTGGCGGTATCTTGTCTGAAAGCATGGCGCGTATCGGCGCAAACGTGACCGGTTTAGATATGGGTGATGAGCCACTCGACGTCGCTCGTTTACATGCTTTAGAAATGGGTGTCTCGGTTAACTATATAAAGAACACCGCAGAAAACCATCGTGATGAGCACAGACAACAATATGATGTCATTACGTGTATGGAGATGCTCGAGCATGTACCCGATCCAAGCTCAGTGATCCAAGCCTGCGCAGATATGGTAAAACCGGGTGGTTTTGTTTTCTTCTCTACTATTAATAGAAATATGAGAGCTTATGTCGAAACAATCCTCGGCGCAGAATATTTGCTGAAAATGTTACCTGTTGGCACTCATGACCACAAAAAGTTCATTAAGCCTTCTGAACTCATTGCACTTGCGGATAACGCCGAGCTTATCTGTAATGATGCCGTAGGGATAACCTACAACCCTATTACTGATGTGTTTAAGTATACTAAAAGCTTAGAAGTCAATTATATGATTACCACAGTAAAGAATGACTGACAGTAACCCTTCTACAAAGCACCGTGCCATTAAAGCGGTGCTTTTTGATCTTGATGGCACACTTGCAGACACCGCTCCGGATATGGTTGATGCGCTAAATATCAGCCTGACCCAATTTGGTTACTCGACAGTCACCTTAAGTCAACAGCGTAATGTAGCATCTCATGGCAGCTTAGCCATGGTTCGCGCTGCACTTCCTAATGCCAATGATGATATTCAACGACAAGTACAATTGGCGCTGCTAGAGAATTATGAAAAGGTTAATGGTAACAACTGTGACTTATTCCCTGGGCTGTGGCCTTTTCTTAGCTTGTTAAAGCTTAATGATATTCCCTACGGCGTGGTCACCAATAAGCCTGCTCGTTTTACTCGGCCACTGCTGATTAAATTAGGCCTAGACAAACAGATGCCTGCCATTGTGAGTGGCGATTCAACACTTTATTCAAAACCTCATACCGCCCCTATGCTACTGGCGGCTCAGCAAATCGGTGTAAGTTGCCAACATATTCTTTATCTGGGCGATGCAGAAAGAGACATGGTTGCTGCTCGAGCAGCCAATATGCAAGCTGGCTTAGCAGCGTGGGGTTATATCGCGCCCAACGATGATATTAATGCCTGGCCAACTGACATTTGCTTTGCTAACTCAGATGAGCTGATGAAATGGTTCACGCTTCAGCTTAATGACTGAGTTATATTATCAGTATATTGATAAGTGAAGATCGCTCAAGGATCCTGCGATCTTCAAATCCATTTTTGGCTGTATAAATATTCATCTTCCGCTAGGAACCCAAATCAAAACAAGCTTTAAGGGTTAGCTGTTACTAACTGTCAAAATTATCCTCAAGATATCCACAACTTGTTCCCAGAATTCGTACTTGCAAATAACCCCGAACCTCACTATCTTGTACCTAAGAAATTTAAAAACACCATATATTGTGTGTAAGTGGCAATCAGAGACACTATTTAGCAGTTTGTGTCAATAAATTGGAAGCCACTGTTTTTCGGTTTCGTTTGGATTGTTTACAGGGAAATGTACGGTGCACCTATGCAGGTCACTTTCATCAATATAAGAACCAAGGTTTATCTTTAATGAATAGTAATATGACAGTCACAAAACGCAGTGGCGAACGTGAGACAATCGATCTCGAAAAAATCCATCGTGTTATTGAATGGGCGGCAAAGGGACTGACTAATGTCTCGGTGTCTGAAGTTGAACTACG
>NZ_PJBM01000204.1:0-8926 GCF_002836075.1 Shewanella sp. GutDb-MelDb
TTTTGTAGCCATTTTGAGATGTCACGCAGCTGTTCCGGTAGCACATTATGTCCCATATCATAGGTTTGCCACTGATTAACATAGCCTTGCTCTTTAAGAAGTTCGAATGCCATTAACCCTGCACTTAATAGGACAACTTCATCCTGAACACCATGTTGCTGAAGTACTGGGGTCAATGCATTCACACTCGCAAGGTCATTTGGCAATTTATCAGCAGTAGGCAAATAACACGACAACCCCATTATTCCTGCCAATTTATGTTGCAGTCTTAAGCCGGTAAACAAACTCATTACACCGCCTTGGCTGAATCCTGCGAGCACGATATTACTCGACTCAATGCCCAACGCTATTTGTTCATCAATAAGCGATCTGATGAGAACTTCACTTTCTATAACCCCCTGCATGTCAGCGCGGTCATGCAAGTCCATACTTTTTATGTCATACCATGCACGCATAACATAGCCACCATTAATGGTGACAGCTTGCTCTGGGGCATGGGGAAAGATAAATCGAATAGCATGATCACTTGGCAGCCCTAATGCTGGCACCACAGGCGCAAAACCTGCACCTGAATCTCCCAACCCATGCAGCCAAATCACACAGGCAGTTGCCTTAGTGATGGGCTCGACTGTAATTCTCTCTAACGGCTTATCTAACATGACGTTCCTTTTCAATGGCAATGGCTAATTAACTGCGCGCAATAATATCAGGAGCAGAGCTGTTAATACCAGTTCCATTAAATATGTGACCAATTCAGAGCTCTCTCAGGGCTTTCAATTCCAGGCGCATTGTGGAAGAAATGGTTATTCCCTTTTAAGGCGATGCAACGCAGGAGTAAAAGTCCTGAGAAGCTCACAACGTGCGGGTTTAAAATCACTTTAATACTGCGCATGTGGCTTTCGATATAGAATAACTATTAGCTACAACCCACTTGCTTGCCTAAAGTAATTTTAATTCCCGCTGAATGAGCAACTATTTAATGGAATTGGTATAACACATATTTAATAGAAAGGTTTAAACCACTAAATGCGCTTTAATGTCGACCTTCTGGCAACTAAGCTGTGATTATTAATAATAGATAAAATGGAAATCGAACATAATGGGCTTACTGCATAATGGTCAATGGATCGACAAATGGTATCCAACAGATAAAACGGCTGGCGAGTTTAGCCGCTCAGAATCTAGCTTTAGAGACTGGATAACCCTAGATGGGCAGCCTAAAAAAGCGGGTACACTGGGGTTCAAAGCCGAAAAAAATCGCTATCATCTTTATGTATCATTAGCTTGTCCGTGGGCGCATCGAACATTAATCTATCTACAATTGAAAAACCTACAACACATAATAGGCGTTACAGTGGTTGAACCGCATATGCTCGCTAATGGCTGGGAGTTTTCTGGCGTCAACCAAAGCGAAATCGCACATCATATCGATGGTGCTCAACACGACGCATTAAACGCTGCCAATTTTCTCTATCAAATCTATCAAAAAGCAGATGCCAACTATAACGGCCGCGTTACAGTACCTGTGCTATGGGACTCGCATACACACACCATTGTCAGTAACGAATCAGCTGAAATTATACGGATGCTGAACAGTGAGTTTGATCATTTAGTTGATAACGACCGTGATTTTTATCCGCTGCAATTACAAACTGAAATTGATGAATTAAACACATGGATATATAGCAGCATTAATAATGGTGTCTATAAAGCCGGTTTTGCCACCAGCCAAACCGCATATAATGACGCTTACCAGCAACTGTTTGATGCACTCGATAAGCTAGAACTGCGGCTTACAACTAAACGCTACCTCACTGGTAATGTCTTTACTGAAGCTGACATTCGTCTGTTTACCACCTTAATTCGTTTTGATGCTGTTTATGTTGGACACTTTAAAACCAATAAAAAGCGCATAGAGGACTACCCTAACCTCTCCGGTTATGTGAAAGATATTTATCAAATGAAGGGAGTGTCGCAGACAGTAAATCTTGAGCACATTAAGCAGCATTACTATTTCAGTCATGACATGATTAACCCAACTCGGATTGTTCCCAACGGACCGGAACTTGATTTTAACCAACCCCATAGTCGACAAGATATGAGGCCATGAATGTAAGCTTCGCTAGCCAATCCCGAGTTCTGTTTTTATTGTTTGTAGCTGTTCGTTGTTGTCCAATTTAATACTCCAACGAACGGCGCCAGCATCAGCAACCATCATTAATGCATCTGGATGAAACTTAATATCTTCCACCATCGCATAAAGCTGACACTGATTATTTAGTCTGATTTGAACTTCAAATGGACTCAGTACCATTTTGCCACTGCTTAATTCTATGATCATGTTTTGTCTCTGCAGTATTGACTCATTAATCAAAAAAGCCCAAACAATGTTGGGCTTTTTTGTTGCCGATTAAATCAGCTTAGTGGTGGTGACCACCTTTACCATGGGCGTGGCCGTGGGCAACCTCTTCAGGTGTTGCATCACGAACATCAGCCACTTCAATATCAAATGTTAATTCACGGCCCGCAAGAGGATGGTTAACATCCACAGTCGCCATAAACTTACCCATTTTGATAATAGTCACCTGACGTTGACCGTCATCGGTATTAATCAATGCACGCATACCCGCTTTCCACACTTTAGCGCCTTGCAGATGCTTAACCGAAACACGCTGCTCTGCATCATCATTACGCTCACCGTAAGTTTCGCTTGCTGGCAGTGTGACTGAAAAAGTAGCGCCAGCGTCTTTTCCCACAAGTGCTTTTTCAACACCAGGCATCATATTGTTGTGACCATGAAGGTACGCAATCGGCTCAAGGTCTTTATTGCTCTCTAAAACTTCGCCCTGTTCATCACGTAGTGTGTAGTTAAATTGCACTACAGAATTGTCTTTAATACTCATGGTAATCCTTAACTCAAATTTTGTTGCGTGAGCTTAACAAAAGTCTTTCAAAGCCACTAGTGTTATCTCTTGTTACGATTTGGCGCCAGGTACTATGGTCAAATGTTCTATCTGCTGCAGCACCTCATGGTTGGCCAATGCTAATTGGCATACTCCTGAACCAATCTGATGCTTTGCAGAGCAATCAACGCTCCATTGCCGAAGCAGGTAACCCGCTAACGATGCCCGGCACTTTAAGCTAAGGCGTTTGTCGACCATTTGATAGTCCAGCTCTATTGCCTCAGGGTGAGCTAAAGAGGGGTGAGGAATGAGCGTTAGCTGCACTTCTTGCTGCCAATATTGGTCATTTTCGCAAGTCTCCAAAGATTTAGCACTTACATCTGACATCGAAGCTGTCTTAATTCGTGTCACAACAAAATCAGTAAACACCTGGTTTGCTCTGTCAAAAGCGCGCACATGCCAACGCTGGCCGTTATTAACCAATGCATGGGGCACTATTTCTCGTTGTTTCTTGCCCGATGACACCGACACATATTCAATAGCAAGTGCCTGCTTAGCT
This sequence comes from Shewanella sp. GutDb-MelDb, assembly GCF_002836075.1. NCBI lineage: Bacteria > Pseudomonadati > Pseudomonadota > Gammaproteobacteria > Alteromonadales > Shewanellaceae > Shewanella > Shewanella sp. GutDb-MelDb. Next base: position 3,463 of record NZ_PJBM01000204.1, read on the forward strand.
TGAATGGCTCGCATTAACGCCGCAATAATCTCTGTATTTGGGTGAATAAGCTGTATCGCGTCAATACACACTGCGCTCGGCTTTATGGGGTGTGATAAACCATCGCCAAAGCCCTTAGCCAGCCCGTGCAGTATAGCTTCGGGCTCGTGGGTAAATAGCGCGGTAAACTCGGGTAAACGATGATAGCACTTCGTTTGATGTACCAAGCGCATATTGGTTGGCGCCAATGTTTTATAACTTTGAAAATCACGTGTAGCGGCGGCAAGTCCGGTGGCAAACTTATTAATTAAATCCTGACGGGAGACTTGACCAAAATACTGTAGGCTGAAATCGATAAATGCTAAACGTTGACGTTGTGCGTGGGAGAGGTTGTCCATTGATATAAGCCATTCCAGTCGATAACTTTATTGATGGAATTCAATCTAATGGATCAACAAAAAAGATGCAATCTTTTTGATTGCATCTTCATTATTGGAAAACGATATGCCTAATAGCCGCTAATGATTACTTTACGGCAAGGGCCTTAAACGTCGCTTCGCTCGGATAGCCGTCAGCAACTAAACCCTTGTCTTTTTGGAATGCTTGCAAGCCCTTTAATGACTTAGAACCCAAAATCCCATCAGGTTTACCCACATCAAAACCGAGAACATTAAGCTGAGTCTGTAACTCTTTTACCCTTGCTCGGCTTAAATTAGGCATTTTAGGCGGGTTAACGTTAAGCCCTGCCGCGCCGTTTATTCTGTCAGCAAGATGGCCAACGGCAATGGCGTAGAACGTAGAGCGGTTCCATTTCATTATCACATTGAAGTTGTCATAACCTAAAAAAGCCGGTCCAGTATGCCCTGATGGCAAATATAACGCAGCTTGCATATCCGGTGTGCTAAGTGCGTTTCCATTGGTTTGTCTCAAGCCAAGCTCTGCCCACTTAGTGAGCGGCTGCGCCTCAGATCGCCCAAGGTATGCGTAGCTGAAATCCGCCGGTAGTGTCACTTCACGCCCCCAACGTTCCTCTTTCTTCCAGCCTAAATGTTGCAAAAAATTGGCTGCAGATGAAAGCGCATCTTCCGTACTGTTCCAAAGATCGGCTTTACCATCACCATCACCATCGACCGCATATTTAGCATAAGCAGACGGCATAAACTGTGTATGTCCCATGGCACCCGCCCACGAGCCCACCATTTGTTTTTCATCAAAGCCATACTGCTCTTTTAGCTTTAATGCTTGCATCAACTCAGTGGTAAAGTATTGGCTTCTACGAGGATCACATGCCAATGTTGCCAAAGAATTCAGCACCGACATCTTACCTTTATATGAACCAAAATTAGTTTCAAGTCCCCAAAATGCTAATAAGTACTGCGGGGGAACACCGTATTCTTTTGCTAAGCCTTGCAGCAGTGCTTTGTGCTCTTTATAGAGCTTTCGCCCTTGTTGAACTCGCCAATCGGTAACCCGCTTAGTGAAGTAATTTTCAAACGAGGAACTAAATTCAGGTTGTTTATTATCCAGTTCCATCACTCTAGCCACATATTTTACATTCGCGAGTGTTGTATCAATGGTATGTTGCGACAAACCTTGAGATTTGGCCGTTTGCTGAAGATTAGCCACACAAGTTCCCCAGTCAGGAGAAGCCACTGAGGCGATAGCGGTGGAACTTGTTAATATAAGCGTTGCTGCCAGGGGGATTGATTTAAACAAGAGAAGACTCCCAAAAAATTTAATGACACTAACGTGTTACTTTGATGTGTAGAGATGAAGCTTACCTTAAACGGGTGAGTTAAATGATGATCTTTAATTCATTAAACACTCTATTTGGACCTGTAAGCTGATTTACTCGAAAAACAACATCCTGCAGCATTAATATAGACTAAATCAATGTCATTATTGCAGTTATCTTCACTCATTTGCTTAACCGCTCAATTTCCGCCCGTTAGCCTATAAACACCTAAGCTCATCGCGCTAAAAACGTCGTCGAAAAACATTAAATAACTTGCTAAAAGTAACATGCAGTTGCAGACTATTGTGAGTGGATATAATCGATATCTTCCAATAACCAAAAGAGATTAATCATGACTGAGATCACTCCAGCATTAGAAAGCTTTATTAATAACGTAAAGCAACACCAAGTGGTTTGGGGCCTGCAAGATGAAACAGGTGAAGGTTGGGTCGTATGTGATTCATCTGAATTCGAAGCGACTGATGTGATGCCTCTATGGTCGGAAGAAGCGCAAGCTAAAAGCCATTGCACTGAAGAATGGCATGGTTATAACGCGGTTGCCATTACACTTAATGAATTTTTAGATTTTTGGGTTGCTGATCTAAATGACGATGGTGTACTCGTCGGTGTTGATTGGGTTGCAGAACAAGACTGCCTTGAAATCGATCCAATCGTGCTAGCCACTTCACTCGTTAATGTTGAAGAAGAGTAAATCTTTCTCCAAAGCGAATAAAACATTAAAAGTAAGCGCCAATCATCTGTGATTGTGCGCTTTCTTTTTAAGTAAAAATCCAATCTTTATCAATGCTATTAAGTGAGCCATTGTGTTTGAATTAGCCCCTTTAATCGACATCCCATTTGACTGCAGACACCAATGTTGGTTTTGTGGCGAACCCAGTTCTATGCAATTGAGTTATATCAAAGAGCACTACACGCCGCACCCATCGCTTATGCTTCCCGCGTGTAAAGAGTGCTGCAAAATTGCTAAACAGCATAAGCTGACCTCTATCTGGGATTGTAAAATGGCGGTCAAAGATGAGCTAATGAGAATTTATGAAAAGCATCTCGCCATTGGTATCAATTGGACTAAACAAGAGCTCGAAGAATCAGAGTTTGAAGACAAAGTCTTTGGTGGATTTAAAAAAAGTGCTTGGATGATGTATGAAATAGCCAGGGATAGAGTTAACTATCCAGCTTGGCCATTGAGTCTTACTGGTGTCACCATTGATGACTATGGTTATGACGCGGACTTTAGTTTTGATGGCGTCAATTACAGTTCAGTCACTCAAGCAATTAAGTTCTACGCTAAACAATTTGTGCTCGATAAACGTTTTTTAGAAGACATCATTAGCATTGTTGGTAAACAGCGGTTTGGTTATGCTATTCGAGTCGCACAGATAAATATTGCTGCTGCTCCAGAACTTAAGCGACAGATCATTAATGACTTAAAGCAAGAACAAGAGCAAGAGGGCTAAATTATCTACTGGCTCTACTGCGCCTTAATCAATTCTGATTGGCGCAATTTATCTTGCACAACTTCGACAAGCAGATCAGGTTGAAATTTCGAGATAAAGCGATCACAACCCACCTTTTCAACCATCGCATTATTAAAACTACCACTCAGTGACGTATTCAAGGTGATATAAAGGTTACTCATACGCTTGTCGTTACGGATCTCGTGGGTCAGCTTGTAGCCATCCATTTCGGGCATTTCTGCATCGGTGATCAACATAATGATATGCTCTGTTACATCGATACCATCATCGCACCATTGGGTTAATTGATTTAATGCCATCAAGCCATCTGAGACTTCAATCACCTCTAAGCCTAATTGTTCTAATGTCTCTCTGACTTGACGCCTTGCGGTGGCCGAGTCATCCGCGATGAGTACCCTTCTTCCCTGCATTAATGGCAGTAATTGTTGATCTAATACACCTTCAGATAACTTAATATCGTAATGAATAATTTCAGCCAGTACTTTTTCAACATCAATAATTGACACTAATTCTTGTTTATCTTGATACTCAACCCGCGTTATTGCCGTGAGATAATTATTTCGCCCTACTGTTTTAGGCGGCGGTAAAATATCGCTCCAGGTCAGGTTGACAATATGCTCAACCTTGTCGACTAAGAATCCCTGCACTGAACGATTGTATTCAGTAATAATGAGGTTACTGTTCTCATGCACAACTGAAGGTCTGAAGCCGATGGCTTTACGAAGATCAATCACTGGGATTGCTAACCCACGTAGGTTAGCGATACCAATGATACTAGGGTGACTGCCAGGCAAAGTACTTAAAGGTGGCATTTTTACCACTTCTTTTACTTTGAAAACATTAATGGCAAATAATTGCGTCACACTAATTCTGAACAACAAAAGTTCCAATCGGTTTTCACCAACAAGCTTTGTACGCTGATCAACACTTGCAAGCATTTGCGCCATAAGACTTCACACCTAAAGTACTATAAGAACGACGATTATAACGATATAGAGTATAAAATCACTAAGCGAAAGCTAACTTTAAGGCATGCATCTCATTAAAAGTACCTCATCTCCTATCGGCAGAAAGTAACCAATAGCCTGATCCATTCTGCCACTAGCTGCGTAATAACGTTAAAGAGCTGATACTTAAAGTATCGGCGGCGTTACAACACAGAGTGAGAATAATGCAAAATATTCAATCACAACGTTCACAAAGTCGTTATGCTAAGGGTTATGTCCTCTACAATAAGCCCTATATGGAAGAAAAAAATTCCGATATAACAACTGAACAACTAAAAGAAAAGCTTATTAGTGTTGCTAACAGCCGTAGCAGATCTGACTACGCGATGCTGTTTGGCTATTTTGCGCCCAAAATTTTAGCCTTTGGTAATCAACGATTATCCACCCAAGGCTTAGCGATGGATCTGGTGCAAGAAACAATGACAGCAGTGTGGACTAAGGCGCATCTATTTGACGCAGACAAAGGCGCTGTAACAACTTGGATATTCACCATTATGCGCAATCGCTGTTTTGATATGCTGCGCAAAGTTCAGCACAACAGAGAAGATACGGTCAGTGATGATATTTGGCCTATTTTTGAAACCGTTGAGCATGTTGAGCCAGAAGATCACATGCTGACCAACAAGTTAATGAAGCATGTCGATGAGCTACCACCACTACAGCAGCAAATTGTCAGGGGGATTTACTTACAAGAGCTAAGCCAGCAGGAACTCGCAAGTAAACTGAATGTTCCTCTAGGCACCGTTAAATCAAGATTAAGATTGGGTTTGGTCAAACTTAGAAGCATTTTGGAGAAACACCATGATTAATTACCATCCAAATGATGACATGTTACTTGAACATGCTAAGGGCTGCCTCAATCTAGCAATGACAACCGCGTTATCTGCTCATTGTGAACTTTGCTCAATATGCCAAGAAAAACTGACCACTATGACTCAGCAGCATGCACATATTGCATTAATTGAAGAAGATGCCGCGGCTGATGAACTAGAAACCAGTATTGACCTTGATGATATGTTAAATAGCATTATGCTTTTAACCCCATCGTCTGCAAGCAAAAGACAGTCCAAGAGTGCCATCGTCACAGTAAAAGGGCATGAATATCAATTACCGAATGCTTTAAGGCAGCAGATTAGTGGGACTTGGAATGGCTTAGGTAAAATTAGTCGAATGCGACTTGAAACTGACAGTGGTGAGGCACGCGCTAGCTTACTGCATATCGAGGCTGGTGGAGAAATACCGGAGCA
>NZ_PJBM01000205.1:0-8763 GCF_002836075.1 Shewanella sp. GutDb-MelDb
TGGCATAGCTTTCTAAGTCAGCATTCATTTTAAATGACTCAGGTAAAATATACTTCCGATATTCAGTGGAATAGAACTTGCCTTCATGATTTACCATTTTAGTATAATTAACGCTAATAAACGGACCAATAATCCGCTGTGCGCCATGACTACTGCGCGCGATCTCTTCCCGCACTTCTTGTAAACGCAGAGAACGCTCAGAGATTAAATTACTGACCATCGATACGGGGATCTGCAGTAATACAAAAAGTAAAAGGATAAACCCCAATTTAGTCACGATCTGATTATTTAGTATATTTTTCACACGTCATTCTCCAATAGTTGATTGTTTCATTTTATAAATAACAATTGGAGATTTAATGGAGTGAATGTGGAGATTAGATGGAGTTTGTGCTTCTAGGTAAAATGATAGAGACTCTAACGCCCTGAAGAACATTCTCTATCTTGAGTAAACCATGGTGCAGCTTAACTACTTGTTCAACAAAATTGAGCCCTAAACCGGTGCTTTTAATGCCATTTTCTCTTGGTAAGGAGTAAAAACGTTCAATAATACGCTCCATAGCGTATTCGGGGATCTGCGGGCCAGTATTGTCAATAGTAAGCAAAACCCCATAGCTGTCACACGTCAGTGACCATTTAATAGTGCCGTTCGGGTTAACAAAATCAATCGCATTATCCATCAAGTTGAACAGCGCTTGTTTAAATAAAAACTCGTCTCCCAATACGTGGTAAGTGTTGCCTTTATCTTGTAATGCATGATTTTCAAACTGACATGTGACCGACTTAGCGATTAACCGTACCTCAGATGCCAAGTTAATCTCGTTTATAATGTCGTGTAGATTAATTTGCACCAATGCATCCAGCTGTGGCCGCTTTTCTAACCTAGCAAGCTCCAATAATTTATCAATTAAAGATTGCATACGATCGCTTTCACGCTCGATATTAGCTGAAAAGCGTGTGACTTTATCTGTAGATAACGGCGTTTGTAGAATTTCGCTGGCCCCTTTTATTGCTGAAAGCGGACTCTTTAACTCATGAGTGAGCGTTTCTACATACTGCTCTACATATTTTTTACCATCAATTTGCTCTCGCATTTTCTCTAAGGCATCGCTCAAGTTGCCATATTCATAGAATACGCGAAATGTGGGTTTAATCACTTTTTCGCCGCGACCCATTTTATCAGCGTAATCTTCTAGTTTGTGCAAAGCTGAATGGATCCGCCATGAAAAAATCCCACCAGCAAGTAACACTAAGCCACTCATTAATATCATCCAATAAAGAACATTTCGCTTAGAAAGGTCTATATATGGCTGTACAGAACGGTTAGCTTTGGCAACCGTGACGCTGCCAATAATGGTATTGTCATGATAGATTGGCGCAGCAACATGCATCACCGACGATGAAGGATCGTTGGAGTTCTCTGTTGTACTGCGCGCGCCATATTTTCCCCGCAAGGTTAAATACACATCGTTCCACTGTGAATAATCTTCACCCACATCTTGCTGCCAAGAATCAGCAATCACAATGCCATTTTTATTGGTAATATAGATGCGGTGATTAGGCGCTTTTTTACCTAGCTCCCACGTACGGGACTCAAGTTCACGCTGTCCATAGGCTGCAAGTAACTTAGAGAAGCGGCTTTCTGAAATAAGATTATTAGCCACTTCTTCCTCAGCGAGAACGGCTAACAAATTAGCCATGTCAATAAGGGTTTCTTCGGTTGTTTGGCGGACGGTAGGCTTAAGCTCTTGAATAACGGTAGTACTGACCATATAAGCCGTGACACCAACAAGAATGAAATACAGCGAAAATAATCTTAACCCTAACGGGATCTTTGGCCAGTGGGTCATTACACAAGCTTCTCACTGTAAAAATAACCAAAACCACGTTTAGTCTTAACAAATTCAGACAATTCAAACGGCTTAAGTTTACTCCGGATAGCCTTAATATGAGAATCGATGTTTCGCTCATAGGCAGCTGAGGGCGCGAGATCGGCAGCGACAAGTAACTGCTCTCGACTGAGTATATTGCCAGCGTCCTTCATTAACTTGTTTAAAATTTTAAACTCTACTGCGGTTAAACCAAGCATCTGACCATTAACACAATAATCAAAATTTATAGGCTGCAAACCTCCATTTAGAGTGTGTTCAATGGTCTTCTTATTATCCACTACAATACTATGCGTTATCGCTCGCTTAATGCGTAATTTAATTCGAGCCAACATCTCTCTAGGGCTAAAAGGTTTGGTGACGTAATCATCTGCGCCAATTTCTAAACCTACGACCCTATCTATCTCATCGTTTCTCGCGGTTAAAAAGATAATCGGTAAATCAGAAAAATCTCGAATGGTTTTACACAGCTCAAAACCATTCACGTCGGGCAAACCAACATCAAGCACCAAAAGATCAACCATATTCTCAGTCAAAAATGCCAAGCCTTGTTCACCGGTTGCAAACCAGCACACTTTAAAGCCATCCATTTCTAATACATGGATAAGATTCTCTGCAATGGCGGACTCATCTTCAATGATGACTATCGTCGCTTTAGCGTTCACCTAGTTAACCCTTTTACTTTACATTCTAGGCAGCTAGCTTAACTTAGAGCGATATAATAAATCGACATAATAATCATATTGTTGGTGTCAAATTTTGCGTAAGGGAGACTTAAAAGGAAAAGTGAGGCATTAACATCTGAAACTTACCTAGGCAAGAAGCCAGAAATTTACGTACAAGATATCTCGCCAGCAACCAATCTGTTTTATGGGCGTACTAAAACGACCGATAAACTTAAAAGTCATGATTTAACGCTGGAAATAACGGTAATGGTTTAACTGATACGATGTAAAGTTAATTTAAGAGACTGAAATTAAAGTTTTAAGCTGTTGACCATTGCGCTGAGGGGCATGCTGACTAACGAAATGTAGCCTGATAACGATCACTTCAAACAGGGCTTGTTGAACACTTGGGATAAGGACGCGGCTTCGCGCGACCTATCCATATTAGTTAGTATGCTTTAGTACGATCAAATATTGTTTCTACACAACCGCTAATTGTTGAAAATAAACTTGATGCATTTATGTGATATTTATATAAAGCATTTATTCTAAAGCTTTATTTGATGGTAGCATAAATTCACATAACACTAGGTCATCAAGTCTACTCCCTAATAATTGCAGATCTAGCAAGGTTTTATTCTCACTTTTTTCATCTTTAATATATGTTACATAAAATCAATTTTTTATAAAAGTACACAATATAAAGCATGATATTATGTAACTGTATTGACGATAATGAGCCTTAACTGGCTTTAGCTGTTGTTATCGACTTAACATGTTTTCGATTTAGCTTGGATGCGATAAGCATGTAAAAGAGGTTCGGTATAGCCGGATGGTTGCTCTTGCCCTTTAAATACTAGATCACAAGCCGCTTTAAACGCAATACCATCAAAATTAGGTGCCATATTGATATAGAGTTTATCCACTTTATTCTGACTATCAACCACCGCCGCCATCTTTTTAAGTGCAGCCATTACTTCATCTTCAGTGCATATTCCGTGTGCTAACCAATTGGCCAGATGCTGTGAAGAGATCCTTAATGTCGCTCTGTCTTCCATTAAACCAACGTTATTGATATCAGGCACTTTGGAGCAACCCACCCCTTGATCAATCCAACGCACCACATAACCTAATATACCTTGGGCATTATTTTCTAATTCAAAGGCTTTAAGCTCTGCTGACAACGTATCAGGTTCGAGCATTAAAGGGATGGTGAGCAGATCATCGAGCTTTGCGCGTGATCTTAGCTTGAGTTGGTCCTGCACATCCCTAACATTGACTTGATGGTAATGGGTAGAATGCAGTACAGCGCCATTGGGTGAAGGAACCCAAGCCGTATTTGCGCCCGCTTTAGGGTGCCCTATCTTCTGCGCTAACATGGCGGCCATTTCGTCAGGCATCGGCCACATACCCTTACCTATTTGTGAACGGCCTTGCAGACCGCACTCTAAACCAATATCAACATTCCAATCTTCATACGCTGCTATCCATTTCTGTTGTTTCATCAGCGATTTTGCTACAAAAGGTCCTGCTTGCATTGACGTATGGATCTCATCCCCGGTCCTATCTAAAAAGCCAGTATTGATAAACACCACACGCTCTGATGCCACCCGTATACACTCTTTAAGGTTAACGGTAGTACGACGCTCTTCATCCATAATGCCCACTTTAATGGTATTACGGGCAAGCTTTAATGCGTCTTCAATTTTAGTAAACAGATCACAAGTAAATTTAACCTCTTCTGGACCATGCATCTTGGGCTTAACAATATTGACTGAGCCCTTGCGGCTGTTACTTCGATTATTGTTATTTCCTTTAAGATCATGCATTGCAGCAAGTACGGTGAGCATACCGTCTAAGATCCCTTCAGGAACTTCCCTGCCCTCTTTATCTAGCACAGCATTGATGGTCATTAGATGCCCAACATTACGCACAAAGAGTAAGCTTCTACCCGCAAGGACCAATTTTTGACCTTTAGGATTGAGGTATGTACGGTCTTCATTAAGCTGGCGGATAATCTCTTTGCCATTTTTGGATACTGAAGCAGACAAGTTACCTTGCATCAATCCTAGCCAATTACGATAGATCTCAACTTTATCTTCAGCGTCAACAGCGGCCACTGAGTCTTCACAATCCATAATGGTTGTGACTGCGGCTTCGACTAACAAATCACTCACGCCAGCAAGATCGCTTTTACCTATGACACTGGTAGCATCAATCTGGATCTCAATATGTAGACCGTTATTTTTCAGTAAAATAGCACTAGGGCTCAGCTTTGAACCTTGATAGCCAACAAACCGCTCTGCTTGTGCCAGTCCTGTTATATTGCCATTGTTAAGCGTTGCCTTTAGCTCACCAGCGTCAACAACGTATTCAGTCACCTCTGCATGACTGGCGTTAGACAATGGAGCGGCGGTATCAAGATGCTGTTTCGCGAAGGCTATCACCTTGGCTCCGCGCACAGGATTATAACTTTTGGTGAGCTCTGCGCCATCTTGCTCTGATATTGCATCGGTACCATATAATGCGTCATATAAGCTTCCCCAACGCGCGTTTGCAGCATTTAGCGCGAAACGTGCATTCTTAACGGGAACGACCAGTTGCGGCCCTGCTTGCTGAGTAATTTCGGTATCAACATTTTCAGTACTAATCGAAAAAGGTTCACCTTCAGCGACTAAGTAACCAATATCGTAAAGAAATACTTTATAGGCGTCCGAGTCAAAATCATTGCCTTTATTGCCGACATGCCATTCATCCAACTGATGTTGCAATTGCTCTCGCTTCTCTAACAGCTGACGATTGATTGGGGAAAACTCAGTGACGATCTCTTCGAATTTAGCCCAAACCGACTTTGCATTCATTCCTGTACCAGGACACATTTCGTTTTCGACGAGATTAGCTAACTCAGTGGCGACTTGTAGACCACCGATTTGAATATATGTTGTCATGTTTTGCCCCTGTTCATCCTTTGCACCGCTCTTAAGTTGCTCGAGCACTTATCATCCATCTATTGATTACACCTATGAAGGGTAATTTTCTTTACCCTATATCAAGCAATACACATTTATCCAGTTTATAGCTGTTATTCCCACTATTCACCAAACTTATGCAAAATAGCTTTTTGGTGTTATTTAACGTCACTTTTGACTAAATACAACTTATTAGCCATTTCCACGACTAAAACTATCGGCTGTTTTAGTGATCAGTTGCCTCATCCATTTATGCGCTGGATTATGCTGTAGTAAAGGGCTCCACGCCATAGTGAGTGCGATGGGTTGTATGATAAACGGCGGTGCGACAATGCTAACACGGTCGTTATGCTCGTACTGCCTGGCCATCTTACTTGGTATGGTTGCGATCAAATCTTGTTGCTCCGCCAACAAACAGGCTGCTTGGTAATGCCGAGTAAATACAGTAATACGTCGCTTAACGCCTATCCGTGTTAACGCTTCATCGACCCATCCTAACCGCTGTACATCATCTGGGTCCATACCAACCCCAACGCCCATTCCCGTCTTGCTAACCCATACATGTTTGGCTTCTAGATAGCTTTCAAGTGAAAACTTCTCCAATACAGGATTTGTCTTACTTATCAGGCAACTAAAGTCATCACTCCAGAGTACTTTTTGATGAAAAGATTGTGGAATACTATCAAATCGATTGATCACCATATCGACTCTTCCTTGTTCTACATCAGGGAAATTGACGTCGCTTGGGGTCATGATATCAAGAATAATATTAGGCGCTTCAGTACGAAGCTTTGCAATAAGCGGTGGGATCAATGTCGCTTCAGCATAATCACTTGCCATAACACGGAAGACTTTTTCACTTTCTGCAGCATTAAAATCGGCACGTGGCTGTACGGCTTTTTCTAAACCAATCATTAACTCGCTTATTGTTGGCTGCAACTCTTGCGCTCTTTCAGTGGGCGTCATCCCTTGGCTAGTCCTAATGAGCAAGGGATCATCAAACAATGTCCGCAACCTTTTTAGACCATTACTCATCGCGGGTTGGCTGATTCCTAGTTGATCAGCTGCTCTGGTAACATTTCGTTCACGTAGTAAAACATCTAAATAAACCAACAAATTCAGGTCGATACGAGATATATTCATAAGATAAATACCGAGAATAGAAACTATAAATTAGACTTATTTAACCAAATCTAACTAATATTTTCAACGTAATCAATTGCCGCCAATCATATTGTTAAAGGAATATACGCATGACAAACTACAGAACTAACATCGATGAAGCCGCTACCTTGATTAATGCAGAAGGTAGTGCATGGAATGCAATCAACCCAGAATCAGTAGCGCGTATGCGGTTACAGAATCGTTTTCAAACTGGGTTGGACATCGCTAAGTATACTGCCAAGATTATGCGTGAAGATATGGACAACTACGATAAGGACACTTCGCAGTACACCCAGTCTCTCGGTTGTTGGCATGGTTTTATCGCCCAGCAAAAAATGATTTCGATTAAAAAACATCTGCTAACCACTAAACGTCGTTACTTATACCTTTCTGGTTGGATGGTTGCGGCGCTTCGTAGTGAGTTTGGTCCCCTCCCTGACCAATCAATGCATGAGAAGACGTCTGTAGCGGCCCTCATCAAAGAATTGTACACCTTCCTTCGCCAAGCCGATGCGCGCGAATTAGGCGGCTTATTCCGTCAGCTAGACGCTGCTAGTGCAAGTGAAAAGAGCGCGATTCAAGATAAAATTAATAACTTTGAAACTCACGTAGTACCAATTATCGCCGATATTGACGCTGGTTTTGGTAATGAAGAAGCCACCTATCTGATGGCTAAGCAGATGATTGAAGCCGGCGCTTGTTGTATTCAGTTAGAAAACCAAGTGTCTGATGTTAAGCAGTGTGGCCACCAAGACGGAAAAGTCACCGTCCCACATGTTGAGTTTTTAGCAAAAATAAACGCAGTGCGTTATGCATTTTTAGAACTCGGAATTGATGACGGCGTCATTGTAGCTCGTACCGATTCTTTGGGTGCCGGTTTGACTCAAAAGATTGCCGTGACTAGCGAAGCTGGTGATTTGGGTGACCAATACAACTCATTCCTTGAAGTTGAGGCTATCGATGCAGCCGAACTTGCAAACGGTGATGTTGTCTTCCAGCAAGGCGGACAACTCGTTAAACCTTCTCGTTTACCAAACGGACTGTTTAAGTTCCGTGCAGGTACAGGTGAAGAGCGTTGTGTATTGGATTGCATTACTTCATTACAAAATGGCGCAGATCTACTTTGGATTGAAACTGAGAAGCCACATGTATCTCAGATTGGTGCCATGGTTAACGAGATCCGTAAGACCGTTCCAAATGCCAAGCTGGTGTATAACAACTCACCATCGTTCAACTGGACTCTTAACTTCCGTCAGCAAGTGTTTGACGCAATGAAAGAGGCTGGCCAAGATGTGACAGCTTATAACCGTGAACAGTTGATGAGTGTCGATTACGATACTACTGAACTCGCCATTCAGGCAGATGAAAAAATCCGTACTTTCCAATCCGATTCTGCTCGTGAAGCCGGCATTTTCCATCATCTTATTACGTTACCGACTTATCATACTGCTGCGCTATCGACTGATAACCTTGCCAAAGAGTACTTTGGCGACCAAGGTATGCTTGGTTATGTCGCCAACGTACAGCGTAAAGAGATCCGCCAAGGTATTGCATGTGTTAAACATCAAAACATGGCAGGTTCTGATATGGGTGATGCTCATAAAGAATACTTCTCTGGTGACCAAGCGCTTAAAGCATCGGGTAAAGACAACACCATGAACCAATTTTAGCTAATGTCGTCTTTGGATTTACTAAGTTTTTTGAAGTGGACTTAGCCCCAAAGTAAGCTAACGCTAAAAGGCCTGCTCTAATGCAGGCCTTTTTACATCTAAACATTTCATCTAGATGAAATGTTGCATTGAAATATTTTCAACCGACCATAACTATATAGAATAGAGATAACTGTCAATTGACGTGTCTACGTATGATTTTAAAATCAAAAAAATTCACAATGTAATGATAGACATTATCTAATACCTACTGAGAGTTCATATTTAGAATAGTTTTAACGCTTAATTCACTTTCATTATTCTCCTTAAATAGCCGGATAAATAAATAGGAAATCAGCATTGTTAAGGGCTGTCGAAAGGGTCATGTTTCGGAATGACGTCACTGATTGATAGATAAAGACAATAT
>NZ_PJBM01000206.1:0-8728 GCF_002836075.1 Shewanella sp. GutDb-MelDb
CGCTCTGCGCTAGGGATTTTTTCGTTTATTAGCTTTTTGAATAGTTACTCTCACATGGGAAGTAAATAGCGTATGCGAAGCATGCATCAATTCATGTGCACCCATAGGGCATAGTAAATAGTAGGGCGAATATCGTAATAGCGATGTGCTTATGGCAGAAAATTGCTCCTGACATTTTCTGCATTCACCACATCCATGTGGTCAGCGCGGAGCTTTAGCGTAGCTGGCCATGACCGGCGCCACTCTTTCTAAGATGGGTCTCGAAAGAGAGTGAACAGCCCGTTGCTAACGCAACGGGCTTTTTTACGTCTGTGATTTGTGGTTGTAGAGTCAACGGATATACGGTTCATCAGATTTTTAGTTCACCTATGTCGACATGATGTCTGTTATGACTTAAATATCTAGCCACGTCACAGTGTGGTCAAATTAATGTTTAAACCGGATAGCAAAGACGTTTTTGAATTGCATGAGCACTGTAAAAGAGTGCTTATAGCGATGGGATAAAGACGACTGAATAACTAACATTAGGGATGGTAGATCACGTTGCTGATCTACCTGAAGACGCCACTGACTAATGGAGTTAGTGAGATATTCGATGACACTTAAACCCCAATTGGTTTACTTAAAACCGAGCTGCGTCAGAGAATATCTATATGTGCTATTTAGCGTTTATCTTTAATTTAAATGCTTTTTTTGTTGCTTCATCGGCTTGTTCATACCAAAAGTCGAGCATTTGACCAACATTTATCTGATCTGATTTCACGTTAGAATTACTAGCAGAAACGGCCTCGGAGACTTGAGTACTTGAAGACGGGGTTGTTGATATGATGGGGGCAGCTAAAGCTAAAGTACTGATGGCTGCGACTTGGTGACTACTATTGTAAATACTGATCTCTTCTTCGTAATCGCGACCCAGTTGCATACCTTCTTTAATCAATAGTCCCTGTTGAAAAGCTATCGTTGCGCCTGAAGAATCTATCATTGTTATCTGAGGGGCACTATTGAAAGCCTCCGCAGCTCTACTTGACCGTATTCTCGGAAAACCGAGTGTCAATTGCTTATCTTCAGCAGAAAACGTCAGAATAATCACATCGGAACTAAATTGGTTTTGCGACCCCTGCTGTTGGTAACGCCCTACATACCTCAGTGCTATCTGGTTCTCACCATTAGCGAGTGAAAGGTCTTTATTTCCGTCAGCCTCTTTGCCATTGATAAGCACAAGTTCAGAGCTTGATGGAAGTGTTAGTTCTACATTGGCAATAGCGAAAGAATGAACGCAGAGTAATGCTGTCGCCAAAATACACTGATTTATTTTCATAGAAAATCTCTATTTTAATTGATACTTACTTTATAGCAGAACGATTTTTGTTTTGCAGCTTGATCTAGTGTAACTGAACAATTGAATACGGATGCTTAGATAATAATAACAGTTTAGCTTTATGATTTTAGTTATAATGTGCTTCCATTACGGTTTTGGAGAGAGCACGTGTTAACAAAAATTCTTGTGACTTTGTTAGTCATAGCGAGTGCCATTTTTTATATTCGTCAATCTAAAGTAAGCGGAACAAAAGAGCGAACTCAAGATATGGGTAAAGGGATTATTATTCGCTTCTCTCTGTACATAATTATAAGTCTTTCATTATTGGCAAGTGCTGGGTATTGGTATTGGGATTGGCAGGATGGTAATAAGGTCGTTAGTGTCACTATTGTGTCGCCAGTGAGTAACGATTCGGTTGTTTATCAAGTTAGAAAGAAGCATATTACTAACAACGAATTAATAACTATAGACGGGATAAGAATCAGATTATCTAATCAAGAACGAATAACCATCGCTAAGACAGTCGAAGAGTAATATTTGAGATTTTTCGTTTAGTTAACGCTTTTCGATGTCTCTTTTTGGGTTAGAATAGCCTCGTTTTTTTACCCCCATTAGTTGATTAATTGTAAGAAGGAGGAGCTATGATAACAGCCTATGCCTACGAGAATCGTAATCTAACGATCACCGAATTGAGCATCAAGGATACTATCCCTCCCAGCACAACTTGGTTAGATCTTTATAAGCCTGATGATCAGGAACGAGAGTGGTTAAGTCAGTTTTCTGTTGAAAATGTTCCTGAAGAGGAAGACATCAATGAAATTGAAGCTTCAGCACGTTTTTATCAGAATAAAGACGGGTTGCACATTAATTCTTTGTTCCCACAAAGAGCAGGACAAGATGTTAAAGGCGTAAACGTTTCTTTTAACATTCGCCCCAATTTCCTTTTGACGATTAGAGAAGAAGATGTTGGCTTAATCAGACTGCTAAGAAACTATTTACGTCTTGGCAGAATAGAGGCTACATCACCGCAAGCATTGCTGCTTGAGTTGTTTAATCTAAAGGTCGATTATCTCTCAGATTTAATTGAAGACGTTTACACTGTGCTTGATAGTGTGAGTGAAGAAGTGTTCAAGAATGAAGAGCTTGATGATGTCTTTAAGCTTATTACTCGACAAGAAGACTCCAACGGTAAGATTAGATTAAGTTTACTCGATACACAGCGTTCATTACGTTACATGCAAAAGCACTATCGTAGTCAACTCTCAGATGGTGAGATAAAAGATCTTCGAGAGATGTTATTGGATATTGAATCACTGATGCCACATAGTCAGTTCATTTTCGATAAATTGAATTTTTTACTCGATGCTGCAATGGGTTTTAGTGGACTGCAACAAAACAAGATTATTAAAATATTTTCGGTTGCGGCAGTGGTATTTTTGCCGCCTACGGTAATTGCTAGTAGCTACGGTATGAACTTTGCCAATATGCCTGAACTGGATTGGAAGTTAGGTTATCCGATGGCTATTTTGATGATGTTTGGTAGTGCTGCGGGTACCTACTTTTTCTTCAAGCGTAAAGGTTGGTTATAATAACAAGAGTTCGCATTTAGCGAACTTTTTTTGTACCTGTTTGTGAGGGGCCGTTTGCAAAAGTAAGCACCGTAGCCTTATGTTGATAAAACTCATCAGGGTGATTAAGTACATCATTAAGACTTGAAAGTTTTTGGTACATCATACTGCTTACAATTTGGTAGCGTTGGTAGGGTGTTTTGCATAGTGACAATTTTTTCTCGAGATGATCGAGCAATGAAACTAACTTTGGTTTACTTGCAGCTGAAGACTCGTCAATAACTTCTTGGTTTAACTTTTTCTGTAAAGCATCTAATTTGCTTGGTTCGTTTTCTGCTAGCCAAAGTAGTTGGTCAAAATCGGGAAGCTTAGTCATAAAAACTCACTCTTAAACGTTTACTGTTAGATTAAATCTAGTAACAGGAACGGAATAGAGCAAGAAATAGACAAGTTTACTGTTATTACAAAAAGATTATTCTCAGCTATCGGTACCAAAATAGTAACTGACTCTTTCTCTCGGGTTTAGATATTTAAAGACCTTTTCTGGCAAGCCTGCCGGAGGTAAACACCTGACGATGGTAATCCCTTCTTGTGCCAACTCTATTATAGGTGCTTGTTCTTTTGGGACTAATGCATCGTAAACAAGGATCCTCGGTAGCAATAGTTGACTCATATTTACCGACATAACCATAGCGTATTGGCCTGAGGATAACTCGACAATGCTGCCGGGTGGATAGATCCCTAACATCTTGACCATTCTTCCAACCATTTGCGGATTTAACTGTGTTTGATAATGCTTATACAGATAACCTAAAGCAGAATAGGGGGTACGTGCTTTTCGATTATTATCTGAATGGCAAAGATTATCATAGGTATTTACCGCTGCAACCAATTGGCTTAATTTGTCAATCTGGGCTTCTTTCAAGCCTTTTGGACTGCCTGAACCATCGAGGAACTCATGATGATTCAAGATGACTGGCAGTGCTTCTGATGGGAAATTATCAGCAAGCTTGAGTAAGTCTACACCCATCATGGGGTGCTGACTGACGAAGTTTTGTTCGGCTTGTGATAATGGTGACGTTTTTCTTAATATCTGTGTTGGCACTTTAAGCTTACCAGTATCATGAAATAATGCGCCAATGCCGATCAATTCTATTTCATTGCGAGTCCAGTTTAGTTCTTTGGCGATTAACATCGATAAAACGGATACGTTAAGAGAGTGGTAGTAGATCCCATCATCATCTTTAGCATCTGGCATCAAATGCAAGACTAACTTATCAGACGTTAATAACTGCTCGCAGATATTATGGATAAGTTCCTTGCCATCATTCACGGCATTTAAAGGACGATTACGCAATTTACCCATAAGACTGCGGATCATTGCGACTGAACGATCAAAGTGTTGTTCTGTTTTCTGCAGCTGACGCCTTAGGCTTTTATGGGCTTCTATGCTTTCAGCTTTTTGCTTACGTAGGTCCTCTGATAGTTTATCTAAATTACTATCGACAATCGGCTGTTTTCTGCTGCGGGCATCTTCAGGGGTTAGCACCGCAGTATCGCTGCGATCTAATATGACAAAGACATGCTCAATCCCCAGATTCTTTATTAACTCAATCTGGGCTTGTTGTCTAATTTTGAAGCTGCTGAATAGAAAAGGGTGATCTTTCCATGAAACAGGCAATCGAATGAAATTACCTACCTGCAGTTGCTTTACTGCAATTTTACAACTATTTGGCATATGTATTTGTGTGAGTCTTCCTTAGTTTGCTATTTTAACGCAACTTATCTTATTTACAAATGCTTAACTCATATGTTTACAATTATGCGAAGGCAAGCAGCTTAAGAGTATCTAATGGATTTTATTGAAATATACCCCAATGCACTTCCCGATGACCTATGTGAACAGCTCGTTAGTGCTTTTGAGCAACACCCAGGTGTGTTAGCCGGAAGCACCGGTGGTGGTGTCGACACTGACAAAAAAATGAGCCGAGATTTGATGTTGGATTCTCATGAAGATTTAGCCGTGCTTAAAAATACTTTGCTGCAATACACATTGCAGCACGCCGCGGAGTACTTTAATAAATATTCTATGGCGCTGATGGGTGCGGTATCGGTAGGAGTCTCTAATCTAGAAGGTGACGCTGTTACGCTAACACCTGATAATTATGCGGCATTTGGGGAGCCAAGGGCTGAAGCCTTAGTTAAATATCTATATCGGAGTGGTACGATTAACATTCAAAAATATGATAAAAACAAAGGCGGCTATCCTCATTGGCACTCAGAACAATTTCCTCAGCTTAATCATAACGAAGCCTTGCATCGAGTCGTGTTATATATGTTTTACCTAAATGATGTCGAAGAGGGCGGAGAGACTGAGTTTTACTATCAAGACAAGAAAGTAACGCCTAAAAAAGGCACTATGGTGATAGCACCTGCAGGTTTTACTCATTCGCATCGAGGTAATATGCCCAAGAGCTGCGATAAATATATCGCGACCTCTTGGATAATGTTTAATCGAGCAGAGCAGCTATACGCGCGTTAGATTGGTATTGAGATCCTAAAACAAGCACCTTCCAAGTCGGATGTCTCAATACTGAGACGTCCGCCATAGCTAATGACGATCTCGTTGCACACTGCCAGTCCAATACCTTGTCCCGCTTTTTGGGTATCTGCTCGAACGCCGCGTTGAATAATGTTTTGTCTAATACTCTCTTCAACGCCTGGACCGTCATCTTCCACTAAAAGCTCAAACTCACCCGCATCATTGTAATAGGATGAGACCCTGACGGTGGTAATACACAGCTTAAATGCATTTTCCATTAAGTTGCCACAAAGCTCCATTAAGTCACCTTTGTCACCAGGGAAGACATGTTCTTGCTCGATAACCGCTTCAAACTGGACTTGTTTGTCGCGGTATACCTTAAATAACATTTGAGCGAGTTGGTCAACCAGCGGCAGTATTTGAGTTTGTTCCTGTTTTAAGCCCTTACGCCCTAACATTGCCCGTTTTAATTGATATTTTACCAATAGATCCATCTGGCTAACTTGCTCCATTATTTTTTCACTGGTTGCTTCTTTATCTAATCTGGCATCATCAGTAATAGCGTGCACCGCGGCTAAACGTGTTTTTAAACTATGGGCTAAGTCGTTCATTGCATTTTGGTATCGCTGCTGTTGTGCACTTGATTGCACTAACAGTTGATTAAGCGCCTGGGTTACGCCTTCAAGTTCAATGGGATAACCTTCAGAAAGGCTCTTGGACTTTCCGCTATTAACCGACTGGAGTTCATTTCTTAATTGCACTAATGGACGCATTCCCCAGTAAGCCGCACTGATGAGCAAGACCAGAGCCAATGCCAGCACAAACCCCAGTCGTACATAAGTGCGTCGACTGAACTTACTGTATTCTGCTTCTAACTTCTCAGCATCTTTTAACACCAGTAAATTGTATTCGCTGCCAGCGATATCAAGTGAGAGCAAATATACAAAGTAGCCACGAGTATCAGCTAAGGAAAGGTAATAGGGTGGGGTGTTATTGCGGATCTCGTTAAAACGTTCGCAGGTATCGAATAATCCGCGATCGACAGCCAAAGAAGATGTCCAAACTTGATTAAAGGTACTGTCACAACTGGCAATAATATAACGTTGTGATGCGCTATTTTCTGCTAGCCATTCATCGCTATTATCAGGCAGTAGATCATGCTCCCTAAGTTCGGCGGCTACTTTAGGGATTTCAGCAATAAGCTGGGAGGTTTCTTCATTGTAACTATTTTGGGCATGAAGAATATTAACCATCCAAGCTAAACCAAAACCTACCAAGGCTATGATTGAGAGCGAAGTGAGAAACATCCGCGTAAGCAGACGTTTCTTAGGTTTAAAGCTTAACTGCATGGCAGATTAAATTTGTAACCTTGACCACGAATCGTCGCGATAGGATTTTCAATACCATCTTTTGTGAGTTTTTTGCGTAAACGACTGACCATGACTTCGATAGTGTTTGGGTCTCCCTCTTTGTCACCGTAAATGACATCGAGCAAGCGCTGTTTAGCGACAACTTCATGGCAGTGGCGCATTAAGTACTCGAGGATTAGATATTCAAAGGCGGTCACTTCCATTGGCACGTCGTTGAGAGTGACTTGTTTGGCTGCCAAGTCTATCTCTAGTGCGCCACTGGTGATCTTTGGTTTGACAAAACCGGCACTGCGCCTGACCAGAGCATCGAGTCGAGCCACGAGCTCCTCTTTCTGGAACGGTTTAACCAGATAATCATCAGCACCTGCATTTAGACCTTCAACTTTGTCTTGCCAGTTAACTCGGGCTGTCAAAATCAAAATGGGAGCTTTCACTCCGTTATCACGCATACTTTGAATTAAGCTAATACCATCTTGGTCGGGTAAGCCCAGATCGACAATAGCGACATCGATAGGATAGTTTGTCGCTTGGTAAAATCCTTCCTTCGCTGTTAATGCAACTTGAAGCTGATTTCCTAGCTCACTAAGCTGCACTTTAAGGTGGTGAGATAAAATAGGATCATCTTCAACAACCAATATTCTCATAGTCAAATATCCTTGAATGCGATAAAGATTAGTTTACGCAGATTTATGCATACTGCCAACTAAGTGTTTCTAATTACGTAGAAGTTTACGCCTCGCTAACTTAACCTTGGCTGAATTATGTTGATGTTGCTATGAAGAAAACGTTTTAGTGGATGATTTAACATCAGTTTGATAAAGGTTATGGTTAAATCCAGATCTATCTAGTGCTTTATAGTGTTTCTTCTGGGTTTGTTGGTTAAATTTAGTTAAAATATGGTAAATATTTTGTCAGGTTAAGCTTATTATGTTTGCTATCAAGTCCCTTATTAGCATGTTTGTGCTGCTATTCGCGCCGAGTCTTTTGGCTGCAACTTTTACTTTTACCGCTATTCCCGATGAGGATGAAAGCCAACTTCGAACACGTTTCGATAAAGTGGCCGTTTACTTAGAAGAAAAACTAGGCGTTGAAGTTAAATACGTGCCAGTAAAGTCATACTCTGCAGCCGTAACCGCTTTTAGAAACAATCAAGTGCAGCTTGCATGGTTTGGTGGTCTTTCCGGCGTACAAGCAAGGCGTTTAGTACCGGGTTCTGACGCAATAGCACAAGGCTATGAAGACCAATTTTTTAAAAGCTACTTTATTGCTCACCACTCTACTGAGATTATAGCTGATGATAGCTTCCCTAATCTAAACGGTTACACCTTTACCTTTGGCTCAAAAGATTCTACTTCTGGCCGCTTGATGCCGCAGTTTTTTATCGAACGTAATTTGGGTAAACGCCCTGAAGATATTTTTAAGCGAATTGGTTTTTCAGGCGACCACAGTCGCACCATCGCGCAAGTTCAAGCAGGTGTTTATCAGGTGGGAGCGGTTAATTATAAAGTCTGGGAGTCCGCTTTAGCCGCGGGTAAAGTTGACTTGAAAAAAGTGAATGTTATTTGGACCACACCCACTTATCCTGATTACCAATGGACGGTAAGAGCTGGCGTCGATGACACCTTTGGCGCAGGCTTTAAAGCACGAGTGGAAGCAGCACTGTTGGGTATGACTGATGCGGAACTTCTTAAGAGTTTTCCACGTAAATCATTTGTGCCGGCCGACAATCAAGATTATGAACCGATTGAAAATGTCGCAAAAACGATCGGTCTAATAGATTAATTGATGTTAGACATTAATGATTTTTCTTTGAGCTTTGGTGATAAAAAAGCACTGGATTCAATTTGCCTGTCTATTGCGGCTGGCGAAAAGGTAGCCATTATTGGCAGCTCAGGTTCAGGAAAATCTACGCTTATTCGTTATATCTATG
>NZ_PJBM01000207.1:0-8670 GCF_002836075.1 Shewanella sp. GutDb-MelDb
TACCAGTTAACTCTCCGACATACCCAGGGGTCTGGATATAAATAACAGCAAATAGAGCAAAAGGAAGTAACATAAGGATCCATGCTGATAACCGTCCTTCTGCAGATAAAGTTCTCACTCGACGCCTAAAGGTAAATCTCAGCCTAATAACTCGAGCTAAGTTCTTAATATTTTCAGCTAAATTTCCGCCAGTTTCTTTTTGCACCATCACAGCACTTGCAAATGCCATTGCGGATACACTTGGTACTCGCTCAATAAACGCCAAAATGGCTCTTTTCGTGTCCTTACTGTAATTAATATTGGCGAACATTAGACTAAACTCTTTCGAAAGTGGCCCTTCCATCTCCTCTGTAACAAGTTTTACCGCATCAGAAAATGAATAACCGGCCTGCAAAGCCCTTCGCAATACATCTAAAGCATCAGGAAAGCTCTCTTCAATTTTGTCCATTCGCTTTGATGTATCACGGTTGAGCTTGAAGTTAAATAAATAGAGAATCATTGCGAACGCTAACAAAGCCGCTAATGGCTCAGCCAAATAGACCCAAGCTGCAATACCTGCAATCGAAGCACTAATAAAGGCTAAGATTATAAATTGATGACCCATCATTTTATAATCAGCAAGCTCCAACCGATAGCTTATGCTTTCTATGAACTCAATACTTTCTAACCATCGGCCAGCAGTACCAAGCTTTCCAAGTCGGCTCTTGCGAAGTAAAGACGTTTCGTAAGTAATATCTCCTGACTGTTCTGATAATTTTTTTAAACGTTTACGAATTAATGCAGTATTGGCTCGCTGTGGGCTATAAACAGGTAGAAACAAGGCCTGCGAGAGAAAAATTACAGCAACAAAAATAAGGCCGAGAAATATGAGTTGATTGGAAAACATTTAAGACCGCCTTTAAAATTCTGCAAATGGATCGCCACAATTGAATAAATTATAAGGCAACTCAATTCCGTGTAGTTTCAGCTTGGTGTGGAAGCCAGGAATGACCCCTGTTGCTTCAAACT
This sequence comes from Shewanella sp. GutDb-MelDb, assembly GCF_002836075.1. Taxonomy (NCBI): domain Bacteria; kingdom Pseudomonadati; phylum Pseudomonadota; class Gammaproteobacteria; order Alteromonadales; family Shewanellaceae; genus Shewanella; species Shewanella sp. GutDb-MelDb. The sequence goes on from NZ_PJBM01000207.1 coordinate 1,009, forward strand.
CGCCTTTGATTTGCCCATCTTCGTCCAGCCCTTGTCTAGAAAATCTAAAGATTTCCGACATCGTAATAATGTCGCCTTCCATGCCGTTAATCTCTTGAATGCTTGTTATTCTCCTTCTACCATCCTCCTGACGCTCAAGCTGTACTACTAAGTCTATCGCTGAAGCTACCTGAGTGCGGATGTTACTCACTGGCATATCGAACCCCGCCATACAAACCATATACTCTAATCGCCCCAGGGCGTCACGAGGACTGTTTGCATGCAGAGTTGTTAAGGAGCCTTCATGGCCTGTATTCATCGCGGTCAACATATCCAAAGCTTCACCACCACGAACCTCACCAATCACAATTCTATCGGGTCTCATTCTTAAACAGTTCTTAACTAAGTCACGCTGTGAAACTTCCCCTTTACCCTCAATATTCTGTGGACGAGTCTCTAACCTTACCGTATGAGGCTGCTGTAGTTGTAATTCGGCTGAATCCTCAATGGTGACAATACGTTCATCGCTTGGAATAAAACCAGATAACATATTCAGTAAAGTAGTTTTACCACTGCCTGTACCACCTGAAACTAGGATGTTTAGTTTTCCTTTAACCGCACCTTTAAGGAGTTCAATCATCGACTCAGTAACCGAACCAATATCAATAAGCTGTTTCGCATTAAGCTTATCGACTGCGAACCGTCTAATCGACAATGATGGTCCATCTAAAGCAAGCGGTGGGATAATGGCGTTCACACGCGATCCATCAGCTAATCGAGCATCTACCATAGGTGAAGATTCATCAATACGTCTCCCTACGCTGGAAACAATCCTATCGATGATATTAAGTAGGTGTACATTACTATGAAACTTTATATTTACAGGTTCAAGCTTACCTCTACGTTCTATGTAAACTCGATCAAACGAGTTAACTAAAATATCCGAAATAGAGGGGTCAGCCAATAGTGTCTCCAAGGGACCTAGCCCTAACACCTCATCAATAATAAGCTTTATCAAACGTTTTCTGGTGGCTAAATTAATTGGTATATGAAATTCGTTAAGTAATTGGCTACTAATCTCACTAATCTGCTCTCGAGCTTGATCCTTAGATATCGTCTCAATTAATGATAAGTCCATAACACTCAATAGCTTATCGTATAATTGAACTTTAATATCCTGTTCTTCCTGAGTTAATGGCTGGAAGTCATTAATCCCTTGGGTCTCTTTATTTATTTCCATATCATGTCCCCAATAGTCTTTTCCAAAAACCAGCCTTCTTAGAAGGCTTACTATTAACTTCAGGCATAAAATTATTTGCAATAAGCTTCATGTCTAAAAACATTTGCTGTTTCTTAGCAATTTCAGTAATAGGCTTCCCTAACTCCACACATTCACTAGATAACTTATAATCATTAATAATAGTGAAAACGGATGTAACACCAATCGCTTCTTTTATATCAGAGAGCTTAATATTAGAGTTTTTGTCGTATCGATTGACAATAATACTAATTCTTTCGTGTGCAACTCCCATATTTGATGTCAACTGGAGGATCAAATCCTTTGTTTGACGTAGATGCATAATATTTTGCTGAGTAACAACCAAAATATTAGCATCATTAAGCATATCGCCATTCCAATATTCAGGACCACGAGAAAAATCCAATACCACTTGGTTATAGAAGTGCCTACACTTCCAGATCAATTCTTTGTTCCGGCTTAAATCTAAGTCATTATTGGTGTTTAATAGTTCAAATGGTTTTGACGCCAATAAATTCAAATTCCCCTTAATCACCATGGTGCTTTTCAATGCGACTTCATCTAATTCTTCTAATGAGCCTAAAACATCACAAAGTGAATACTTTGGCTCAAATCCAAACATGTGCGCCAACGTACCGTGATGGAGATCGGTATCGATTAATGCAACACTGCCTTGCACTCTTTGAGACACAACGTCAGCCAAACTGGCTGCGATAAAGCTTGCTCCCGAACCAGCCTTACCATTAATAACGGCTATCACGGGTGCCAAATCAGCTTGTTCAATTAATTTTAAAGACACCTTTTCCAGCGAAGAAAACAACTCTTCTTTACTCGCACCAAAAGGGATGAAATCACTCACTTTATATTGAAAGGCTAATCGAAGGATCTTCTGTGGAGTATCCAGACCAAGTATTATAATGTCAGTATTAAAGTTTGAAGCATAAGTTAAGGCTTTAACCGCTTCGGATTCATCATTTGGTAGAACTAATAATATTAGATTAAACTCAACTTGTTCCTTACCAATAAAAGCCTCTAGATATGAGGTTTCACACCATTTAAAGTTATCATATTTAGCAAAATGGTGAGTCATCCACTCCAAAGGCTCATTTCCATTACTCGCAACTATCGCTTGCACTGGAAATGGTAAAGACATATGCAAGCTTGACTCTGGGTTTTGGCTATTATCTGGAACATATAACTCTAGCGGCTTATCCATTTCGCTCCCTATCCCATAAGTTTAATACCACTACATTCACTATAGTCATAAATCCCTAATTCATTTAAATATTTACCGATTAATTTGAGAAAAGTTAGCTACAGTCGGATGTACCGCCTTTAAAAACGCCTAAGCTTTCTCTTGGTAAAGTTGCTGAAAAAGTGGGGGAATTAAGTGTACGTGATAGGCCTGGAATCAGAAATTGGTGTTTATAACCTGTAATTTCAGCTCTAACTAGCCGAATGAGACCGTGATCACTGACTAAATCTTCTATAAGGGTGCCATCCAATTTTAGATAACTAATCGTTAGATTATCATTGGACAAGTTAGGGACTAAGTCAGCACCATTAAAAAGCGCTTGGGAACGAATATCAGTACTCAGCTGGCAAACTACAGCTATTCTCGCAGCACGTCGCGCAGCTTCATGTAAAACACTATAGGTATACAACAACCGACCTACTTCTATAGCAGAAAACAGCACTAAGAAAAATACACTCGCGACAATAGAAAACTCAATAGCATAAACTCCTTTAATATGCTTCATATTGCCCTCACTGCATAGGTTGAATTCATGCTAAAGCTCAGGTCTATGCCCTCCCCCGAGCCAAATCCAGACATTTTATCGAAGAAAATAGGCGTCCAATCATAATCGACTGAAATAACCATAATACCGCTATCAATGGGAAATTCTGAAATTGAGATATCAGTGATACTAATACCAGATAATTGTGTGGTTGCTCCGGAACTGGCACCATATATAAGTATATTTGTAGTTTCGGAGATACAGCCATTACAATATGCGTCGATTAAATCTGAGGGTACACCGTTCCCGGTAGTGATTATGGTTTGGGACAAATGACGGCCAGCATCGCGTATCATTCTTGTTAACTGACTGTATTGATAAAGCGCTCGTCCTAGTTCGGCTGTAAAAAATATTAATACCAAAAACAAAGGCAGAATAATCGTAAATTCGATTGCCGCTATTCCCCTTTGTTTTTTATACAATAATTGGTTCTTCATTGTGTTTCACCTAAGAGTCTGGACTGTCAGGGTCCCAATACAGGACAATCGTTGAGCTATCACCTACATAATCGGGATCTAAAGAAGCCTGGCCTGAATTTGAACAGGTCTTTAAAAACTCACCTACAATATATGAATCCTGACCGGTCTTACCCACCTTTTGCGTTAAGAAGAAGCAAGCTGTACCTAAAATGCTAACATCGTAAGTTCCGCCTGCATCCGGATCGCAAATTCCCACAATAACTTCGAGTTCCCTACGTAACGCTATAGCGTTTTCATCATCCGTCGTTGCGCAAGCTACTGGAGTCTCAGAATGATTGGCGGCGTCATAATCAGTCCAGCGATACGCACCCGCTATTGAGGTAGGATCGATAGCGGTTTGCATAACGGGTTTGCCCTTGTCATCAAACATCAGGTTTCCGCCATCATCGACAGCTTGAACTTCTTCGATGGTTACCGGTGTGCCCTCACATATATTAAAATCGCGCGGATTGTCTTCATTATTTGTTCCTGCCTCGCCCCAATCTGCAAAACGAGTATTCATTCCTTGAGCGGCTGGCCCAACCTTGTTTCCTGGTAGGGTTGTAGCCACAGTGCCTTTACTGACACACTGGTCTGGTGAATAATTGCCAGAAAAAGCGTCTCTTAAATCGCCCCCGCCACTATCACCATCTAGGCTAATCAACTGAAAGTTACCCGAGCCATTTGTACTTGGCTGATTAGCCCCTCGTTTCATCAAGTGCAACCCATCCGCTAATCCGTAATTGGTTTCAGCTGTTGAGCCCACTTTGCCACAAACCAGCAGTGGTAATACTTTGTTTACACAAGCGAGGTCTTGGCTACGTCCAGCGACAGCGGAGGCTCTTATTACTTTGTTAAAATCAAGAATGTCGGCAAGAAAGTTTGATAAAGAAACATCTTCAACTTTAACCCGAACATACCTAGTGCCTTCAGTAAGAACAGGGTTGAAAGGGTCTGGTAACTCAGAAAATTCGATTTTTAAACGGGGGGTTACCTGCGTGCTATTATAATCAGGACTCGACAAAGACACCGAGCTGTTCAGTTCACCATTTTCGTTAAACGATAAATTCTGCAGCAAGATTGAGTAGGCAGCTTGCCTTGCTTCAAACAATGTCGCCCCCTCTTGTAACTCTTTTGCTGCATTCAACGCCGCAGCATCGACTGCATTTTGTAAACGGCCTTTACTTAGTAGCATATGGCCACCATCCAGCGCTAAGGCCGACATAGCAACAATTGCAAAAATACCAAGGGTAAACATCACCAAAATCGCACCGGACTGTCGATGTAATGAAGTTCCACCTTTGTTTGTGTATCCACTATTTAATAACATCATGGCCTTTCACCTCTGACCTAATTACTGCTTGAACCCGAGCCGGAGCTACCTGAACTACTTGCTTTGGTCGACCCCATATTCTTAGATGATTGCGGTTTAACGCTACTATCTCGGTATGCTTGCATGACCTTTTCACCATAAGTGCCATCAAGACTAAGTATAGTTCCATCATTACGTTCTGGGGCTTCAACATCGAGTATTTGAACTTGTTTTATTTGATAGTAACTTTCACCCATTGGAAAATCATTAATTTGAGTACAGCCATTAAGGGAAAATACTGTAAGACAGCTCACCAACGAGATACACCATTTTTCTCTAATTCTTAATAAATTCATTATGCTATCTCCATAACTCTAAATTACCGCTCTATCTCTATTGACTTAAAGTGAATGACCATACTTCTGTTGAGTTCCTGTATCGTCAATATTAGTATCGGATCTGGCAGGCTCATAAGGTGTTTCACCGTCATTTTCAGACTTTTCTTTATGAGATAGCTTTCCTAATAGGTAGAATTCAACATCAGATGGCAACACAAATCCGTCAGTAGGTAGAGAAATATCTTTGCGATTAAAGGGACGAACAAGCCTAGGCGTTACTAGGATCACCAATTCACTTTGCCCATTCTGAAAGCTCTTGCTGGTGAATAGTTGTCCTAAAATAGGGATGTCTCCTATCCCTGGCAATTTATCTATATTTTCTCTTAGAGTGTCGCTGATTAACCCGCTTATCGCGATAGTTTGTCCATCTGCGAGTTCCACTGTTGTCGCCGTACTTCGTTTTACTAAAGACGGGACAATCAATGATGTGGACGTATTACCCGATATTGAAAAGCCATTTGCAGTACTAATTTCACTTACAACAACATTTAAATTTAAGTTAATTTGTCCTGAATCGAGCACTGTTGGCACAAATTTAACCCCAACACCGTAATCTCGATACTCAATGGTTGTGTTACCGTTCTCACCTGGCACCGGAATAGGGAATTCCCCACCAGAAAGGAACTCTGCAGATTGACCGCTCATGGCAGTAACATTGGGTTCTGCTAACACTTTTGCCAACCCATTTTGTTTCGCGACGTCTAGCGCAAAATTCATCATCAAATCACCGTTAACGTATCGTGCAAACAGACCTTTTCCGTCTACACCACCAATGCTCCCAGGATTAAAACCACCACCGCCGCCGATAACACCTCCAGAAAGATTATCGCCTTGATTAAAAATAAAAAATTTGGAATCAAATTGACGCGCTACATTGCGCTGCACTTCCGCAACCACGACTTCCAACATGACTTGGTGGTCTCCCCCAATGGTCATCATATTTAAAACCCTGCTTGGTGCAGTACCGCCGGCAGCGGCTTCAGCGTATCCTTGGGCGAGCTCAACAGCTGTATTCATTTTTTGTAGGTTAGATGCTTGGCCACTGAGAAGTAACTGTCCTTGAGATGTTTGAACGCCCAATTTTTCAGATGGAAGGAACTGGTGTAATCGTGTCTTTAACCCATTTAAATCATGAGTAACTTCAATATCCATAATGCTGGACAGTACTTCATTTTTGTCCCAAATCATTATATTAGTACTACCCAACTGCTTGCCTAATATATAAAGTTCATTATTTGGTAAGAGTTTAATATCTGCAATACTAGGGTTTCCTACTGATACGCGATGTACAGGCTGATTTAACATCAATACCTTAGACTTGAAAATTGGAATCTGTTTAATATCATTTCTAACACCTGCAGTAGGACCTCCAGCTTGTGCAACTGACGTAATTAACATAGCTAACAAACAGACGATTGAACAATGACGAAAAAATGACATGTTACTCTCCTTAAAACACGATACTTAACGCTTGTGTCATTAACTGTTAATTATTGACTTTAATCTCTTGCTCTTTCATTCCTTTAAGCAAAATTACTTTTTGTTTACTTCTATTAGAGACGCTAGCCACTTGCTTAATTTCAACTGGTTGAGCACTTTCAGTGTTAACTTCTGCAGTTTCGTCTATGGTTGCTAATTCAATGACAGCCGTATCATTTGGGTTTCGCAGTGCTAGCTGTAATGAACCTCTACTCTTAGCAATCATCAGCACTTCTGCTTGCTCTAAGCTTAACTCCAGTGTTACAGCTCGGACCACAACGGGTTTATTTTCATCATTTGAAGCTCTTTGATCAATCGCGAGAATCTTTACATTAGAAAGTACAACGTCAGTTTTCAAACCATTTGATTTAAAAATATTAATAATATCGACCCTATTTCCAGGAAGTAGAAAACCTGCAACACCAACTACATCGTTCACCCTAATAGTTACCGCCCGCATTGTGGGTGTGATTAAACTGGCTAAAGTACTCCCTTCCCCTTTAACGGTTAACCTTTCTTTCCTCAACACTTCTCCAGCATATAATCGTTGTTTAACGACTTTACCTTCAGCATCTTTAATATCCTGTATTGCTCCCTTAGGAATAAATGCTTCTGGTACCGATGTTAATGCTAGGTGCTTACGCTCTAATATCGCGCCTAAAGGCACTTGAACTGCCATTGTAATGACATTGCCTGTTTTTCCTGAAACCCCAATTTGACTGTTACTTTTAAGCCAGTTTTGAGCGAGATAAACAGCAGTAACGCCAAACACGAGTGATAAAATGACAAATAAGAGAGTTTTGTTATTCATTTGTCGCTCCTAAAAGATAAAATTAAATTTGAATTTGAATGTTATACATTTAGACAAAATAAATGGACCATGCCGAATCTACCAATGAAGGCGTTATGACGGGCTCAAATTCCATAAAGCTAATTTGATCTGACATAATCCCTAACAAATCTCTCGGATAACAAGGGA